>CAYZUZ010000037.1:0-9199 GCA_964481795.1 uncultured Cryomorphaceae bacterium | reverse complement strand
TGGATTAGTTCTAACAGCTGCAAGTGGTGTTTTAACTAGTGTAAATTCAAGTACATTTGATATTATTTCTGGTCCTTGTTTGGAGGAAGATTTTAATAGTAACTCATTGCCCACAGGATGGATTTCAACAGGCGTTACATTTACATCAGGGAGAGCCGAATTTTCATCCAATAATGGTGAGCTAACTACCATTTCTGTTTCAAACCCTAATGAGATTTCCTTTGATTTGGCAAGAACATCAAATCAAAATGCAAAAACATTAGAGTTACAAGTTTCTACTACGAGTCAAGTAGCTGGGTTTACTACTATTGCTACATATGACCATTCTAATGTTACTTCTGGAGGCTCTGTTTCTCCTACTATTAGTTTAGCCACTTATACAGCAGACAATAATGTTTGGATACGTTTTGTAAAAACATCTTCAACTAATTCACCATGGAGACTTGATAATATTGAAGTGAATTGTGGTGTCCCAACTCCAGCTGCTACCTACTACAACAAATCAGTGGGCGACCTCAATGTACTCGCTACCTGGGGCACCAATACCGATGGTACAGGCACAGCTCCTGCTGATTTTACCAGCAACAACCAAACTTTCATCATTGCCAATGGCACTTCCAACTCCAATTCATTGTCAGATACTTGGACTGTATCAGGTAACAACTCTAAAGTAGTTATTGGCGATGGTGTTAATCAAATGCTTTTTGCTCTTGATCCTACTGGCAATGGTACAGGAATATTGAATGCTCCTACCCTAGATGTAGCGGCTAATGCTCTGTTCAGTACTCGTACTGCTAGCTACCCAACTTTTGGTACTGTTGATGTAAATTCTACCATCCGTTTCACAGGCAATGTAGCTGCTTTTAATGTTCCGGCCATTACTTATGGTAACTTGGAAATGACAGGTAACTCAACCAAAAACTTGCCCGATGCTAATTTCACCATCGAAGGTAATTGGATTTTGGGAGGAACCATCAACACCAATGCTACAGGATTCCGTACCATTACTTTTAATGGCAGCACAATGACTTTGAACAGCGGAACCAATATGCAGATAGGAAATGGCGCTGACAATACAGTACACAGAAACACGAACATTACCTTTAATACAGCCACCGCTCAAACCATTAACGTAAATTCCGCCAATGACTCTTTGAGAATCGGTCGTTTGATCTCAACTAAATCTGCCGGAAGCCTTACCATCAATGGTAATGTGTCATTATTTAATAGATTGACTTTGGATTACACGGGTACAGCTCAGTTCAACGACGGAGGAAGTTATTTACTAATTGGCGACAATGTGGAAGCCAATGGTTTAACCGCTGCTTATAACCTTACAGGTACTATTGAACTACGCAGATTGGATGGAACCACATCTAACCACAACATTCGAAGAGATGGTGCCAGCAACGACAACCCAGCGGTGTGTGAGTTCAACAACTTGATCTTAAACTCAGCCAACTTGATTAATTTCAGACCCACCAATACTACGGCTGCTACTTATACAATAAAAGGCAACTTAAATATTCAAAATGCGGCTGCATTGGTAGAATTTGGTGTTGCAAATACTCTTACTATAAATGGCAGCTTTACAAATGAAGCGACTAACTTGATTATATATCCAGGTGGTGTGCTTCAAGTAGCAGGCACTATAACCAACAATGGTACTCTTCAACTTCAAGCTGATGTAACCAGTGGTGTAGCGCAAATCATCCACAACAATGCTTCGGTATCAGGTGTGCGTTCGGCTCAGTTTGTATCAGGTACTCCCGGCACAGGCAAATGGGTTCACTTGGGTTCGCCAGTGGTGGCTCCTTTTAATTCTATAGTTACAGCTCCTGCTCAAATGGTGGCCAATGCTTCTACCGGTTCAATCTTCCAATGGAATGCAGCTACAGCCAATTGGGTTGCTCCTAGTGCAGTTACAGATAATTTTGCTTATGGTGTACCTGTTGTAAACTACACCGGTGTGAGTGGCACTTTTGGCACATTCACCGCTGATTTACCAGCTACTTTAACTACAGCTGCGGGTACCTTGGCCAGTGGTGCAGTAGATTTTTCTGCCGCACTTGCTTACAACGATGGTCAAGCTTCTACCGCTTTTGGCAATCCAGTTCCTGCACAAAATGTAACAGAAGGTTGGAATCACATCGCCAATCCTTGGCCAGTGGCTTACGACCTACAAGGTCAGCAAATAGCAGCCGCTAACTTTGGTATAGCAAGCTATATTAATGGCGCTTACGAATACTACAATACCGATGGAACAGGAAACGCAGCTTTGCGCTACCTACCTACTATGGGTTCATTCTGGTACCAAAGAGGTGCTGCTGGTGCTGCCAACTTCACCTTTGAAAGAGCCAGAAGAACAGCTACTGAAGATCCTACTTTAGCTAAAACAGCCTCACAACCAGGCGAGTACAACTTTACCTTAAAATCTGAAAATGCTGTAAGTGGCAAGGAAGATAAAACGTATCTCATCTTCAAAATAGGCGCTGACAACAGCTTTAACCGTGAGGGCGATATCGTAAAACGAAACAACGACAATGGCTACCACAATATGTTTACTTATGCAAGTACTACACCTCTTGGTTTGCAACAGCAAAGCGAGCTCAAAGGTGGCAAGCACAGCGTAGGCATGGGCTTTGCTCACATTGAAAATGGCGTGTTTAACATCAAGCAATTAGATGCCAATGAGTTGGATGGTTCTGTAGTTGTGACCTTAGAAGACAAGCTCGAGAACACACTTACTGTGTTGAACACCAACGATTACACCTTCAGCCACAACACAGCCAATGCAGCAGATCGCTTTATTCTTCATTTCCAATATTCTGCTATTGGTATAGAAGAAGTGGCAGAAAGCATAGCGAAGAAAAGCGCTTGGTATGCCAATGGTCATTTGTTTGTAAAAGCCAATGAAAATGAGAAAGTAAGCTATCAAATCATTGATATGAGCGGTAAAGTAGTTTTCGAGCAGAATGAAACACTTAGCACAGGCTTGAATCAAATACAAATGCCGCTAGTGAAAAAAGGAGCTTATGTATTGCGCGTAATTAGAAATGGCAATCAAGAAAACATCAAATTCATTTACTAATCTGAAAACTCTTAAAAAGAATAAAGACATGAAAAAATTCATAATGACAATAGCTGCACTTGCCCCCATATTTATGATGGCGCAGCCCGGTATGCCCAACAATCCTACCCCTATTGACGGAGGATTAGGAATCTTATTGGCCGCTGGAGCAGCCTATGGTATCAAGAAATACCGCGACGGACGCAAGGAGGATTAATCCATTTTATAATAGTTAAAGCTCAACTTTATAATTGAGCTTTAACTTTTTAAATTTAATTGGTATTAAAGATTTTTTGTCACTGGTGTTATATAGCACAGCCATTATGGCTCAACTTTGAAACTTAAATCACATTTATATGAAATTAAAAATTACAATTCTTTCATTTTTGGCAGCAACCATGCTTTCACAAGGCCAAAACGTATTTCTAACTGAGCATTTTAACTATCCAGCGGATACTTTAATTCGCGATTTTGGATGGAACTCACACAGTGCGGCCACTACCAATCCAATTAGGACTACTGCTTCTGGATTGTCGTGGACACAAACGGCCTATTTGGGAAGCGGTGTAGGCAATGCTGCGGCTGTAAACAATACAGGTAGCGATGAAAATAAAAATCTTACCAGTTATGTAGATTCTGGGGATGTGTATATTTCTTTTTTGGCCAGGGTTAACAATGAGGTTACGAGCACCAATTCTGGCTTCTTTTTGCACACAGGTCAATACAGCAATACCTCCAGCCCAGTATTTACTAGTACAAGCTCAGCTTTCAGAGCACGCACATTTATTGCTCCAGGGGCTACAGGAGCTAAATTCAAATTTGGCATTAGCTTCAACACCACTTCACCCAATGGCACTACGGCCGATTTAGACACGGGAGTTACTTATTTAGTAGTGGTTAAATACTCTTTTGTACCGGGCACAGCCAACGATTCGGTAAGTCTTTTCGTATTTGCTGATGGAGATATGATTCAGAATGAGCCTGCTGTACCTAGTGCAGGTCCTTTTGCAGGTACGCAAGGCGATATGGATGTTTGTCAGTATGTGGCTCTGCGCCAGTACAATGCTGGTCAAAACATTACTGTAGATGGTATTATTGTACAAGATTCTTGGAACATGCTTCCAACACCTTTAGCAGGTTCTACTTTGTTGAGTCCGCCCAATGCTACACAACTTTTTGTAAATGGAAATGGAGGTACGCAAGCCAATATCACTTGGACACAAGCTTCAAATGCAACAGCGGCAGTAAGTTATCAATGGCAATTTGCACTCAAAGCAGTAGGCAATTTCAACAATCCTGCTTTGGTATTGCCCTCCAACAACAGCGGTGCAGATACTGTACTCACACTTTCTTTTTCTCAAATAGATGCTGTTTTGGCGAGTTTAGGGGTTATGGTGGGTGATACTGTGGAAGGTATGTGGCGTGTAATGGCTGTAAGTGGTACAGATACTGCGTATTCTACCAACACTTTCGATATCGATATCATCAGAGGTCTTATTTTTGAGCCTATATCTGGTTTCAATTTATTATCGCCTGCCAGTCAAGCCATTGTATTAATTACAGGTTCACCGGCTCAATTGGCACAAGTAACTTGGTCGTCGGCTTCAGCAGGTACAGTACCTGTTGATTATGAATGGATTGCAGTAGCATCAGGTGGTAATTTGAGCAACCCATTGCTTACCTTGGCCTCCAACAACATGGGAGCTGATACCGCGTTGAGCCTTTCTTTTTTGGATGTGTATAATTTGCTCACCACTTTGGGTTTGAGTCAGGGTGACTCCATCAAGCTCGATTGGACGGTACGCGCCAATGCTGATACCAGCAGTCGTTTGGCCAATCAAACTTGGCAAATCACATTGGTAAAAGGTAGCTTAACCTCAGTTGATGAATTTGAAGAAAATTCTTCCATAGTGTTGTTTCCCAATCCGGCAAAAGACAGAATTTCTTTGAAGTTTGAAAGTGCCATACACAACAATCTTAAAATCAGCTTGATCAATTCTTTAGGTCAACAAGTGGATGTATTGGATCGTCCGGAGTTTAATGGAAACACTTTGAGTTTTGAGGTAAAAAATCAACCCAATGGTTTATATTTCATCAGAATAGAAAATGGAGTAGAAACAACTCAATTAAGACTTTTACTTCAAAAATAAATCTTTTTACACATAGAATTAAAATTCTCCGATATCAGTATCGGAGAATTTTTTTTGCTTTTTTTATCAAATTTGAATCAACTTAGCCCCAAAAAAAATTGAAAATCAGCAAAGGAACCTTATTGATAGTTGGATGGATCTTGGGAATGATTGTGTTCTTTTCCTCCCAACTTTACTTCAACACAGCTCAATCGGCAGTGCTTTTCTGTATTGTCCTTATGTTGTTTTTTTGGACCACGGAAGCCATAGCCATGCCTATTACGGCCTTGTTACCTGTATTTGTATTCAGTGCCTCAGGCTTGATGCCCCTCAAGCAGGTTTTGGCCAATTATGCCCATCCTGTGGTGTATTTATTTTTTGGCGGATTTGTTTTGGCCTTGGGTCTACAGCGCTGGAAAATAGATGTTTGGCTTTCGCAATGGATCATCAAGGCTCTAGGAAGTAGCCCTCAGCGATTGCTGGCTGGTTTTGGCCTCAGTACGGCCTTATTAAGTATGTGGATTAGTAATACTGCTACAGCCGTAATGATGTTGCCTTTGGCACAATCGATATTGATTCATGAAAAAAATAAACCGGTTTTTACCAAATTGCTCTACCTTACTATTGCATTTGCCGCCAATATTGGAGGCATGGCCACTTTGATAGGAACACCGCCCAATATTGTATTAGCGGCATTATACAAAGAGCGCTATGGTGTTGATATCAGTTTTGCGCAGTGGTTGCAATTTGGCTTACCCATCTCTATACTTTTGCTCGCAATGGTTTACGTATATTTTTTGTTGATATTGAAAAAATCAGGAGAGGCAAGTTCATTAAAAATCGAAGTAAATCAAGATATTGCACCGCTCAATGGGCCACAGAAAAGATTTTTGGCCGTATTTGCCTTCACAGCCTTGTTATGGATTTTTCGTCCAGGAATACAAGACCTTTTTCACCTCGACTTTTTGGATGACACCTTCATTGCACTGCTCGGAGCTTCTTTACTGTTTGTAATTCCTGGTCATCCCAATACGGGTGAGCGCCTACTTATGTGGAAAAATACACAAGATTTACCGTGGGGCATTTTATTGATTTTTGGAGGTGGATTGAGTTTGGCACTGGGTATTGAGGTAAGCGGGTTGAGCCAACTATTGGGCGAAGCACTCAAGGCCTTCAGTCATTGGCATTTGTTGTATTTGATGCTTTTGATTGCATTTTTTGGACTTATGGCCACCGAGTTGATGTCGAACGTGGCTTTGGTAAGTGTATTTATACCTGTAGTGTTTTTGCTGAGCGATGGCATGGATATAGCGCCTTATATTTTAGCTGTACCCCTCACATTAGCAGCAAGTTGCGCTTTTATGTTGCCCATAGCTACACCGCCCAACATGGTGGTTTATGCCTCGGGCAAGGTCAGTTTTGGCGATATGGCAAGAATAGGATGGAGGCTTAATGTACTTTCATTAGTACTGATAGTAGGATTTTGGTATATATTAGGTACATTTTTTATGGGGTAAAAATTCAAATTTGCTCAATTTTGCATTTTCATAGTGCTTTTAAATTGTTGTTGTTCCCTTAACTTTGGCTTCATTCATCAGTTGATATGGAAATAAGTACAGAAGAACAAGAGAAACAAGATATTTTAAAAAAATACAAAGCACTACTCCGCTCATGTTCAGGAAAAATGGACGCGAGCGATAGAAAGCTCATTCGGCAAGCCTTTGACCTAGCTCTCGATGCCCACAAAGGGGTTCGTCGCAAAAGTGGTGAGCCTTATATTTTTCACCCAATAGAGGTAGCCATGATTGTATCTAAAGAGATAGGATTAGGCTCGCTGTCTATTGCTGCGGCCTTGATACATGATGTGGTGGAAGACAGTGATTATACCCTTGAGGATATCCAAAGGATTTTTGGCGATCAGATGGCCAAAATCATTGATGGCCTTACCAAAATTTCGGGTATTTTTGATATGGAAATCTCTATGCAAGCAGAGAATTTTCGCAAGATGCTGCTCACACTTTCCGACGATATACGCGTGATACTCATAAAACTGGCCGATAGGCTGCATAATATGAGAACCATGGAAAGTATGGCTCCTGATAAGCAGCTTAAAATCGCTTCAGAAACACTCTACCTATACGCCCCTTTGGCCGGTAGATTGGGCTTGTACAACATCAAAATAGAACTCGAAGATTTATCCTTAAAGTACACAGAACCAGAGGTGTATCAAGATATTTTAGATAAACTAAACGAAAGTAAATCCAACGATAGTCGGTATCTGAAAACCTTTGTAAACCAAATTAAAGACGCCCTAAAACAGCGTACCGATTTGGATTTGACCCTACGCGAGCGCACCAAGTCTATTTTTTCTATTCGGAAAAAAATGCTCAATCAGGGTATTCCCTTTGATGAAGTGTATGATAAATACGCCATCAGAATCATTATAAACTGCGAGCCAGAGTTCGAAAAAGCCTATATATGGCGGGTTTATTCAATCATTACTGATTATTACCGTCCTAATCCAGAGCGACTTAGAGATTGGGTTTCATCGCCCAAAGCCAATGGCTACGAATCGCTACACACCACCGTAATGGGCCCCGAAGGTCATTGGGTGGAGGTGCAAATACGCAGTACCCGCATGGATGAAGTAGCAGAAAAAGGATACGCAGCCCATTGGAAATACAAAGAAGACACAAGCGACGACAGCAAGTTGGAGGTATTGGTCAATAAAATTCGTGAACTTTTAGAAAATCCTGAATCCAATGCTGTAGATTTTGTAGATGAATTTAAACTCAACCTATTTGCCGACGAAATTTTTGTGTTTACGCCCAAAGGTGAGCTCAAAAAGATTCCTCAAGGTTCTACGCCTATAGATTTTGCCTACGAAATACATAGCGATATAGGCAGCAGTACTTTAGGTGCCAAAGTAAATGGCAAATTGGTACCCTTGAGCTACAAATTGCGCAGTGGCGATCAAATTGAAATCATTACCTCCGAAAAGCAAAGACCTAAAGAAAATTGGTTGGCCTATGCCGTAACTCCCAAAGCAAAAAGCTTCATAAGAAATTATTTAAAAGCCGAAAAGAAGCAATTACTGCAAAAAGGAAAAGACACCTTGGTGCGCAAGTTGGGTTTTATAAAAATAAAAGCCAACGACAAGCTTTTCAACGATATGCTCAAGTTTTTTGAATTGGAAAGCCATGCCGAACTCTTTGAAAAATTTGGCAGTGGTGTCATCTCCAACGATGATCTCAAGAGATTTATTCGCGAATACAATAGGGGCGTCATGGCCTATTTGCGCAAGCGTTTTACGCGACAATCAGATGAATTGAAAGCAGATGTAGAGCCGGAAGATACACAAATCAAAAACATCTTGGTATTTGGCAAAGAAAGTCAAAGAATGGAATATAGATTAGGCAGATGCTGCAATCCTATTGTGGGCGATTCTGTTTTTGGATTTAGGGCAAGTAATGGAACCCTTACAGTACACAAAACCGACTGCGCCAATGCATTGATGATGCAGAGCAATTTTGCACAGCGTATCATCAAAGCGCAATGGACCTCAGAAACTAAATCAAATTTTTCAGTTATTATAAAAATTTCGGGTATAGATACTGTGGGACTAGTAAATAAAGTTACTCAAATCATTTCCAATGACTTAACAGTTAATATTCGTTCACTTAGCATCAGTGCCAACGAAGGGATTTTTGAGGGAGTCATTACACTATTGGTACAAGATAAAATGCACCTAAGCCATGTGATCGATCAAATAAAGAAAGTAGAAGGTGTAAAAAAAGTAGAGCGCACGATTAAGTGAGGGTATTTTTTACACTAAATCTTTTTATAACCTGTTTTTATTAAAGGTTAAATGTAAAATTACAAAAAAAGCTGTCTGGATTTTTGATTCACTTCTGTAACCAATAACCTTATTGCCCCAGACAGTAGCGGTAGCCTGCCGAAGTAGAGGCGCGAGCAGCACACAGGGCGAGGAGGCGACCTC
>CAYZUZ010000036.1:0-9231 GCA_964481795.1 uncultured Cryomorphaceae bacterium | reverse complement strand
CCATCGCCCCGAGTTTGGGTTTGGGCATGGCTGAATACGCTCAAGCATACAGCTAAAAAAATAAAAATCTTTTTTCTCATTTACACGTTTTCCTTTTGGAATAATGCGGGTATCGTTTTCAAAATCAATTTAATATCATTCATTACCGAAAAATTTCGGGCATAGCGATTATCAAGAGCCTTGCGTTCTTCTTCGCTCATGTCGCCTTTTCCTCTTTTTTCTACCTGCCACAAACCTGTAATACCTGCTGGTGCCAAAAATCTTTCGCCCCAATCATCTGAGGTCAATTGTTCGGCTTCATACAAAGGCAGCGGTCTATTGCCTACTATCGACATATCGCCTTTTAATACGTTTATGAGTTGTGGCAACTCATCAATACTCGTGTTTCTTATAAAATTTCCTACTTTAGTAATACGGGGATCATTTTTTATCTTGATGAAAGTGCCTGAAGTCTGAGCCTTTTTCAATTCAAAAAATTCATCTTCACTCAGTGGAGTTCCGTCTTTATGAATTAAATAAGTGCTTGTGCTACTGAGTTTATCTACTATAGGTGCTTTTTTGTTTTGAGCCTCAGCTTCAATGGCGTATTGGTTGAGGTGTTTCAAATCTTTCAAACGTTGGTCGGCATCCACATACATGCTTCTAAGTTTATAAAAATCGAAAATCTTATAACCCGTGCCCACCCTTTTTGATTTGTACCAAAAAGGACCTTTTGACTCCAATTTGATAGCAATAATTACAATAATGAGCAAAGGAGCTAAGGCTAAAAGAGCAAGACTTGCTACCGTAATATCAAAAACTCTTTTGACTAAAGGGATTTTATACTCCTGATAAGCAATTTTCTTGAGCTTCTCTTTTTTAATTTTTTCTATATTTTGCAAAAAAGGTATTCTCTCTACTATAACATCTTTTGATATACTACTATCGTATATTTCTGTAATACCCGATTTTAGATAAGTACGCTTTCTATAATTATTAAAACTGCTGTATCTGAGAGCAAAAGGTATGTTGTTAGATATAAAAAAATCTTTGAAGTACTGATAAAGCTCATACCCATCCATACCTCTAAGTTCCAATTCACAGAGCACCATATCTAGGTGTGGGGGTTGTCTTTGTGCCTCCAAATAATTGTTGAAGCTGAGTGAATTGGTACAGTGTACAAATTGAAGATTTTCATCTCCCTCAAAAGAGGCGATAAAATCAGATTGATCACCAATATACAATAATTTATAAGCCATTTTAATAGGAGGGAATTAGGATGTTTTTATGATTTAATTCTAATCAAATTATTGATTCTCAATGCCAATTCCTCTGGATTAAAAGGTTTAATTAGATAATCGTTGGCTCCTAATTTCAAACATCGGATGCGCTCGGCTGAGCTTTCCTCGCCCGATAGTACAATGAGTGGCACATCTTGAAAAAAAGCGCTTTCGCGAACTCTTTTGATGTATTCAAAACCATCTATTTCAGGCATGTTTAAGTCGGCCACCACCAAATCGGGTATATGACCAGAGTACATCCATTCGAGGGCTTCTTTGCCATTTTCATGGGGAACCACCTCGTATTTATCTTTCAAAAATTGCTCTAGCAATTTTCGCATTACAGGCTGGTCATCAATGATTAAAACTTGCTTTTTCATGATATTTTTTTTAGATTATCGAGCTCTAAGCTGCACAAAAACTTCGTTTAACATCTTTGATACCTGATCTACCTTAGCCGCTAAATCGGGCGTGGAGCTACCTGATTTTCCAATTTTTTCAATTTCTCTAATGGTATTGGTTATTTCAGGTACTTCGAATAGATCAATGGAAGGCTTTATTTTGTGAGCCAATGAGCCCATTTGCTCCCAATTACCTGCTCTGAAAGCCGCTTCCATGTCGTTGAGCTGACCGGGTGTGTGCTCCAAAAACGTTTCTATCATTGAGTCGATAAACTCATCCATGCCTCCGGAGAGGTCTTCTAATTGCTTGAGGTTATATAAATTAGCCATACTTCAATAGTTAGTTAATTATTAGTTCTTTGTTTTTAATCATGCGATAAATGGTGCTTTTACCAATATCTAGTTTGTCTGCTACTTCCAAAACATTATTGTCGTATTTTTCTAGATAATGCTTTATGATTTTGGTTGTGTAATCTCTGAGTGTTCCTCCTTCAAAGATAAAGTCATTTTGAACATTGGTGGAGTTAAAGTTTATGTTTTCAGGTATTATTTTATTGTCGTCGCACATTACGGCTGAAAGTTCCATCACGGCCTTCAATTCACGTACATTACCCGGCCATGGGTATTTCATCAATTTGTCTTGGGCTTCATGCGTAAAATTGATTTTGCCCATCTTATTTTCTTTGGCAAATTCATCTACAAAAAACTTGGCCAAAACAATGATATCACTCTGGCGCTCGCGCAAAGGTGGCAACTCTATTGGCAAACCTAAAAGCCTATAATACAAGTCTTCACGGAATTTACCCGCCTTTACCTCCTCCGACAAATTTCGGTGGGTAGCGCACAATATTCGGGCATCAATTTTTGTAGCTTGATTACTACCTATCCTCGTTACTTCTTTTTCTTGTAGTACCCGCAGCAATTTGGCTTGAAGATGAAGTTCCATTTCACCTATTTCATCTAAGAAAATAGTGCCCCCTGTGGCTTCTTCAAATTTTCCTATTCTTCGGTTTATGGCACCGGTAAAAGCACCTTTTTCATGACCAAACAGTTCACTTTCGATAAGCTCACTGGGTATGGCTGCAATATTTACCGCTACAAAAGGCTTGCGCTTGCGTGCTGAATTATAATGTATGGCTTTGGCTACTAGCTCTTTACCAGTTCCTGTTTCACCTGTTACGGATACTGTAATATTGGTAGAAGCGGCCTTTTCTAGTAATTTAAAAACCCGCTTCAATGCAGGGCTATTGCCTCTGATGTTGCTGAAATCATACTTCAAATTTACCTCCTCTCTCAATCGCTCTATCTCATCTTGTAGCTTTCTATTTTCGCGTATGTGGTTGATTGCATTCCAAATACGGTCTTTTGTATCTTCATCTTTTACTATGTAATCATAAGCTCCTTCCTTTAAAAGGTTTACCGCTGTTGATACATCTTCTTGACCCGAAACAATGATTACAGGTATATGGGGATGCGATTCCTTGATCTTCTTCAATACCTCGCGACCGCTCATATCGGGCAATGAATAGTCGAGCGAAATAGCACCCGGCTGCTGGTGCAAGTTGGCAAGCACTTCCTTCCCTGATTTGAAGAGTTCTACATCATTATCAGGATTAAGCGACAAATGATGGCGAAGCAATCTGCCATAGAACTCGTCGTCTTCCACTACAAAAACCTTGATAAGGCTCATTTGAATTTAGATTTAGGATAACTTTCCAAATATGAAACAAAATTCCAATTAAAAAAAATCTATTTTACTTTTTTCACCATTGTTATTAACGCTGCCAAGCCCTTGCTAAATATCTGTTTTGGACGGAAGGGCAGCTCCCTCCTAAGGAAGTAATACCCAAACAAAATGCCTGATCCATAGGTAAATATGCTCACAATTGCCACATAATATACATTTCCTGTTAGTTTAATTACAATAATATCGCCCAAGATATTAACAGATGCCATAAGCATGACCTTGTAAAAATTGAACTTGGGCATATCAAAAACCTCCAATGCTATGCCACTTAACCTATCCAAAGGAATGATAGCCGTGTATATGGCAAAAATCTGAAGCAAAAGTGCAGCATCCTCATACTCAGGACCTGCAAGGAGCACTACTAAATACTTCGCAAATACAAAAGTGACCACAGCAATAGGCAAAACCAGTAAGGTTAATAATCCGGTTTGCACCTCGTATTCGTGTAAAAAACCTGCTTTGTCATAATCGCGTTTTACGCGCACCAATTTGGGGTAGGCCGTTGAAACCAAACTTCGTATGGGAATATCGAGCAAACCTAGCAGTCGCTCAGGAACATTGTACAAACCTACAGGGGCAGGCCCCATAAAAAACATAAGCAAAAAGGTATCAGAGCTTCGCAATAAATTGGAACCCAATAGTGTACCCATGCTAAACTTGCCAAAATGATAGAGCTCCAAAAACTCTTTTTTGCTACCATAGCCTATATAGCTCATGCTGCTCCAGCCAGTAATAGCCGATACCAATCCCGCTAACAACCAGCCGCCCATATAACTCCACAGTACAATTTGAATACCTCCGCCCGTCAACAAACAATACCCCGCTCCTAAAAAAAACACAAACTGTGAAATACTCCTTGACCAAAATAGTCTATCGAATCTATTGTAAGCATTGAGCAGCCATATGCCTACGGATGCTGGCAAACTCACCAATCCTGCCAACCAAAACCATTTGCCTACAAAATAAAATTCGGTTGAAATAAAATCTTTAAAAATCATGGCTCCCACACTTATAGGTACTGTAATAACAGCTGTAATGAGCAAGCTCAGCTTCCAAGCAGCACCTATGTATTCACGTTTTTGATCGCGGTTGTGGCTCTCACCTATTTTTTTAATGAGGCCATTGCTAAGCATACCCGAGCGCACCATGTCAAACAAGGTAAAGACAGTCATGAAGAAAACCCAGATGCCTAAATCATCGCGCGATAAAGCTCTGGCTATAAAGCTGAAACTCAAAAGCCCGAGTACTGCTGCCGAACCATTGCCCAAAAGGCTCATAAATTGGTTGCTTCGGTAGAGTTTTCGCACTTTTTGTAGCACTATAAAAAAATTTAATGGAGTTGAGCCAAAACTAAGGACTTCTATGCATTCACAAACAAGTTTTTTGCTATTACTTTTGGGCAAACGATGTTCATAAACCTTAGCCATGCACACACTTCCTTCTGATAATTTTGTCATAGTAGGTCAGCAACCCTGGGATACCCCCATAGGAAGCAATTGTAAAAACATAGCCGAAGAGCTTAGTAAGAAATATAAAGTGCTGTATATCAACATTCCTTTGGATAGAATTACAGTCATGCGAAAGGCCGAAGCAGATGCGCATCACATTAAAAATAGGATGGATGTGCGCCAAGGAAAAAAGGAAGCTTTGGAAAATATCAACCCCAATCTGTGGGTTTTTACGCCCTCGGTAATCATTGAATCTATCAATTTTTTACCTGATGGCTTTATGTTTGACTGGCTCAACAAGCGCAACAATCGAATGATGGCCAAAGAAATAAAAAAAGCTTTGCGCACTATGGACTTCGGCAAGTTCATTTTATTCAACGACAGCGATATGTTCCGCTCCTTGTATCTAAAAGAAATGCTAGAACCTGTATGCAGTGTGTATTATTCACGCGATAATTTGATTTCTACCGAATATTTTGCCAAGCATGGCCCTCGATTAGAAGCCCAATTGATTGCAAAAAGCGACTTAGCCACAGCAAATAGTATTTATTTGAAAAACTACTGCGCTCAGTTTAATCCACAAAGTTTTTATGTAGGTCAAGGATGTGAGTTGGACCTTTTTGACCCTGAAAAAATACAGGGAAAACCCAAGGATTTGACTGGTATAGAGGATCCTATAATTGGTTATATTGGTGCTTTGCTCAAAATGCGCCTCGATCTAAAACTCTTAGAACAATTGGCAGAGCGCAAACCAGAATGGCAATTCGTGTACGTGGGTCCTGAAGATGAGCATTTTGCAAAATCAAATTTGCATGCACGAAATAATGTGCATTTTTTAGGCCCCAAAAAACCAGCAGAACTACCCCAATACCTACATTATTTTGATGTAGCCATCAATCCGCAGGAGCTCAACCCCATGACTATAGGCAACTATCCTCGTAAGATTGACGAATACCTAGCCATGGGCAAACCTACGGTGGCCACGCGCACAGAGGCTATGCAAGCGTTTGAAGGCTATGTGCACTTGGCTGATGATTTGGAAACTTACATAACTGCATTACAAAAAGCCATTGATGAGAAAGAAGACCAAGACTTGGCTAAGAAAAGAAGGGCGTTTGCTATGGGACACAGCTGGGAAAATTCTGTAAATGAAATTCTGAAAGGAATAGAAATCGTATTTGCAAATAGGTAATAAAAAAAAACCTCTATTCAATATTGAAAAGAGGTTTTTTTTAAGGACAAAGTTGTAGATACAATTAAGCGTCTATCAACACGATTATCTTGTTTTTATTTACCTCCACTACACCTCCTTCGATAGTGCGGGTAAGTGTTCTTTTATCCCCTGCTACTTGAAAACTTTTGGCTTCGCCCTCGGTGAGTGGACTTTCCAAAAGTAATTTCAGCTCACCTTGAGCCAAGGTAGAGATGATAGGTGCGTGGTTGTTTAGAACCTGAAAAGAGCCCTCAGTACCAGGTAGGGTTACAGAGTTTACTTTGCCAGAAAAAACTTTGCTCACGGGAGAAATAATGTCTATTTCCATATGCATTTATTTGAAAAACCGAGCTTAATGAAACATCAAGCTCGGCTATCTGATTGATTAATTTTAAGCTTCAGCAAGCATTTTTTCACCTGCTTCAATTACATCTTCAATGGTTCCTTTGAGGTTGAAAGCAGCTTCTGGATATTGATCTACCGCTCCATCCATGATCATATTGAAACCTTTGATGGTATCTTCGATAGGTACCAATACTCCTTTAAGACCCGTAAATTGCTCAGCTACGTGGAAAGGCTGCGATAAGAAACGCTGAACCCTACGAGCACGGCTTACTACCAATTTATCTTCTTCTGAAAGTTCATCCATACCCAAGATAGCAATGATATCTTGTAACTCTTTGTAGCGCTGTAAAATACCTTTTACACGCTGCGCACACTTGTAATGCTCATCGCCTACTATTGCGGGAGTAAGTATTCTTGAAGTAGAATCCAAAGGATCAACCGCGGGGTAAATACCCAACTCTGCTATTTTACGGCTCAATACTGTGGTAGCATCTAAGTGAGCGAAAGTAGTAGCAGGTGCTGGGTCAGTTAAATCGTCAGCGGGTACATAAACCGCTTGTACTGAAGTAATAGAACCACTTTTGGTAGAGGTAATACGCTCTTGCATACCCCCCATTTCTGTAGCCAATGTAGGCTGATAACCCACCGCTGATGGCATACGACCCAAAAGTGCCGATACCTCAGAGCCTGCTTGAGTAAAGCGGAATATATTGTCAATGAAGAATAGGATGTCTTTTCCTTGGCCTTCGCCATCGCCATCGCGGAAGTACTCAGCGAGAGTAAGACCTGATAAAGCCACGCGAGCACGTGCTCCGGGAGGCTCATTCATTTGACCAAATACGAAAGTAGCTTTAGACTCTTTAAGGCCTTCCACATCGATTTTTGAAATATCCCAACCACCTTCGTGTAGAGATTTCATAAACTCATCGCCATAGTTGATGATACCTGCTTCTATCATTTCGCGGAGCAAATCATTACCCTCACGAGTGCGCTCGCCCACACCTGCAAATACAGATAATCCACCGTGTCCTTTGGCAATATTGTTGATCAATTCCTGAATCAAAACAGTTTTGCCCACACCAGCACCACCAAACAAACCGATTTTTCCACCTTTAGAATAAGGCTCAATCAAGTCAATTACTTTGATACCAGTGAAGAGCACCTCCTCAGAGGTAGATAAGTCTTCAAAACGTGGAGGCTGATTGTGTATGGGGCGCGATTTACCAGAGTTTACTACACCGATACCATCGATGGCCTCGCCTACTACGTTAAATAGACGGCCTTTGATTTCATCGCCTGTAGGCATGGTGATACCGTGGCCACTGGCCTCAACTGCTTGACCGCGAGTGAGTCCGTCGGTAGAGTCCATGGCTATGGCTCTTACGGTATCTTCACCTATATGTTGCTGAGTTTCCAACACGAGTGGTGCAGCATTTTCTCTTTGCACATAAAGGGCTTCGTAAATTTTTGGAAGGTCGCTTGATTTGGTGTCGAAGGTTACGTCAACTACCGGCCCAATAACCTGGGCAACTTTACCTGTGATTCCTGACATTATATAATGTATTAGTCGGTATTAAAAGAATGCTTTTATCGGCTGCAAAAATAGTTATGCTTTCCTTTTGTGAAACTATTTTTTCTAACATATTTCAATTATGTTTTTTCATACAGGTTTTATGACTTCACCGGTATTGATCCACAATTTTTCTGGTACAGAGCTTTGAATCATTTGGGTAAGTTTGGCCGCGATTTTCAATTTGTGATGGGTTTTGGTATGTACCAGACTTATTTCGCGGGTGGGCTTGGGCTCTGCTATGGGTTTTATGGAGTTTTTCTCTTGCTCGTTCATTTCTATTGCCATCAAATAAGGTATCAATGTGATGCCCAAACCCTTTTTGGAAAGTCGGACTAAAGTCTCAAAATTTCCGGCTTCCATATAGAAATGGTGGTTGTAGTTTTCGGAGTGGTTGTTGCAGATTTTGAGCACTGAATTTCGGAAACAATGCCCCTCACCTAGCAGCAATACGGGCGTATCGGCTAGTTCGGATGCCAAAATAAATTCATCTTTGTGCATGGGATATTGCTCGGGTATGTAGGCCATAAATGGCTCATAATAGAGCGGCTGCTCTACCAAATGCGATTGACCTAAGGGCGTGGCGAGCAATCCGGAATCGATGTCGCCAGCGGCAAGTTTGGCAATGATTTGTTCGGTTTGAAGCTCCTCCACATGAAGCGATAGTTTTGGGAAAGCTTTTTTAAAGGGCTTGATAAACCTGTGTAATAAATAAGGTGCTAGTGTGGGGATAATGCCCAATCGGTAGATGCCTTCGAATTCATTTTTGGCTTCTGCTACCATGTTTTCAATTTTTTTAGCCCCGTCAATCATCTCAAGTGCTTGAGCTACAATTTTTTTGCCTACTTCGGTTGTCTCTACGGGTTTTTTACTCCGGTCAAAAATCAGAACACCGAGCATGTCTTCCAGTTTTTGTATTTGCATGCTCAAGGTAGGCTGTGTGATAAAGCAAGCTTCGGCTGCACGGCCAAAGTGACGGTGTTTATCTACGGCTATCACGTATTCAAGTTGGGTAATGGTCATTGTGGTAGGATTGTGATTTTTTGATTTGCTAAGTTAAAGCATGAATGTGATTGATGTATTCATAGATGGCTGTTGGTCTGAGGGTAGGTATTTATTGCTGAATGAAATTATGATAATCGGCTATAAGGCAACAACATAGGAGCTGCCTGCGCCAGTGATTGTAGCGGATATCCTTTTCTTTTTTTTTCTTAAAAAAAAAAAAGAAAAGATAGCAGCGGAAAGCAC
>CAYZUZ010000035.1:0-9253 GCA_964481795.1 uncultured Cryomorphaceae bacterium | reverse complement strand
TTACACAATAACTTACTGACAATCAGTTTTTTATAATTTTTGTCGTGTACTTAGATTGATTTTACAAATTATATTCCGATTTTAGTTTTTTGGGCATTTTCGCTACTACTAGGTCATAGCTGTCGTCTATCCAGCTGTATATGAGCTTAATGGGTAATGAATAATCCAAATCAACGGTATTCCAGTGCACCCCTGTAGTGTGGTATCCTTTTTTTACTTGGTGGTACTCTGCACGTAGTTCCAAGGCGCGCTCCGGGTCGCACTTTAAGGTGATAGAATAAGGTTCTTTTAAATTCAATAAAGCAAACATTTTTCCTGCTACTTTAAACACCAAGGTATCATTGTCAAAAGGAAAAGACTCGGTAACGGCCTTTTTTGCCGAGCAATATTCTTGTATTGGTTCTATCATAATTTAATGGCTGGGTTTGTCGGGCACAGGAGCCGAGGCATGATAATGCTCAAATACAATTTGTGCATGTTTGTCGAGTATTTCCGCCAAGCGTTCTCTTGATGTACTGCTTAGCACATGGCCTACATGGTATTCTTCTTCCATATTCCAGTATATTTCAGGCACTTGAAACGGTGATCTGTCGGGCCATTGTTGCCTTGCCAAAGAAATTAAGATTCCTGAATAGTGGTTTTTTATTTGAGGTAGGGTGTAGGTTAAGCCTTTAGCTACTGCGGTTTCTATTTTGGCCCACTCGGCCCACAGATTCAAGCCACTAGCTGCTTCCACCATCACGCCAAGATGCGCCCCTCCTACCCTGCTGGAGGTTTCGAGGAAGTAAAATTTTCCGTCTTCATAACAGTGTATATATTCAGTATGCGAAGCGCTGTGCTGCATGCCAAAGGCCTTCATTACTTGAGCATTCATTTTTTTCAGCGCTTTGTCTTCTTTGGTATTGTGCTCTACGGTAATGGAGCGAAAAATACCGGCTCCATGAGCTACCTCAAAGGGTGTAGATAAATACTTAGAGTTCCAGCAAAATATATTTTTACCTTCAAATGTAAGAGCATCGGCATGGTATACATCGCCTGGCTTAAATTGCTCTACCAAGTAATGATGCCTTTTATCGCCCAGATTGTTGATTACTTCCCAGAGTTCCTCTTTGTTATGTACCTTTTTGATGCCTGTAGCCGATGCTTCTGACCTAGGTTTTACCACCCAAGGTGCAGGGGTGTTTTGGGCAAAAATTTCAATTTGTTCGTTGTAAAACAAAGGACTAAAAGGAGGTACTAGTATGCCCGCTTCTTGTGCTTTCATGCGCATGGCAAGTTTATCGCGAAAGTAGCGGGCCGTTGTTTGCCCCATTCCGGGTATTCTGAATTCTTCGCGCAGTGCAGCTGCTTTTTCTACATCAAAATCATCTAGGGCTATGATTCGGTCAATCTTTTTTTCACGCATCAGCCATGCCATGCCCTTGATCATTGCCTCAATATTCTCTGGAGAGTTTTTATCATTCTCCATAAAAAATATTTCATTGATGCTTTCGCGAGGCCAAGGTTTGTTTTCCAGCTTTTTTTTGGTAAGTAGGTACACGTGGTTTCCTTCGGCCTTGCATGATTTTAAAAATTCTTCGCCTTTGAAGTAAAAGGAAATACAGAGGAATGATAGAGGTTGCGACATATAAATGGGTTTTATGCTTATTTATTTTCCAAGAGGGCTAAGATAAAATTTGTAATTAAAAGTACACCATACCCACTTGCATTTTTTTGTGAGCCAAACTCATTGCTTTCAAAAGCAACTCCAGCAATATCTATGTGCGCCCATGCAGGGTGTTTTTGTGTAAATACCTGTAAAAATTTAGCTGCGCTAATAGCACCTGCTACAGGCTTGCCGCTAAAATTTCTCAAATCGGCAATATCTGATTGTATGTCTTCTTCATACTCCTCCCACAGGGGCATGGGCCAAAGTTTTTCGCCACACTCTTGACCTGCTTGCAACAACAGCTCTTCAAGTTTTTTATTTTCGGTAAACAATGTAGCAGCATGATAACCCATTGCTCTTACAGTAGCACCTGTTAATGTGGCCATATCTATCAAGTATTCAGGCGAATAGTTTTTGTTCAAATACGTGAGCGCATCTGCTAGAATCAATCTACCCTCAGCATCCGTATCTATTATTTCTATAGTTTTGCCTAAATAAGAACCGATCACATCTCCCGGTTTTATTGATTTGGCATCTACCAAATTATCGGTAAGCGGTATGGCTATGCTCAAGCGAATGGGTAATTTAAGTCGCGATACGGCTTCCATTGCACCCAATACTGCTGCTGCACCACACATATCACTCTTCATCAGGTGCAGGTTGTCGGAGGGTTTTATAGAAATACCTCCTGTATCAAAAGTAACCCCTTTGCCCACCAAGCCCACGTAGGGCAAATCTTCGCGCTCGCGGTTGTAGTGTCCCAAAACCAAACGCGCAGGATGTTCGCTGCCTCTATTTACAGCCTGAAGCGCCCTTAATCCTTCAAATTCAATTTCCTCTTCGTTGAGGACCTCCACCTCAAAACCAAATTTTTCACCTTTTACTTTGGTGTAGGTAGCAATATACTCAGGCGATTTTTTGTTGGAGGGTGCATTGCCTAGTTTCATGGCATTGAGCTGCGATTGTGCCACTATCGATCCTCTTTCTATGTGAATATTTGCGAGCTCCTCGCTAAGCTCACTGCATATATCGAGTTCAAAGTGTGAATCTTGCAAAGGATGACTGTGGTCGTCGTCGGTTTTAATACTGCCTAAATTTTGTGCGCCTACCACCAAGCCATTCAGCGAGGGCATAAGCATGGCTTTTCCTTTGTTGCCCAACAGCAGCGATGCTTTTTCGCTCTGAAAAAATTCAGGATTTTGGTGTGCAAACTTTCTGAGCGATTTATAGATGTCTTTGTATTCAGATTTTTTCAGACTTACTATGGCTATCGTTTTGTTTTTAAGTGGTAGTAGTATTTCTTCTTTATGGATGGGCTTTTTTACATCCATGAAGGCATCCAATTCGCTTTGAATATTGCTACTTAGGTGTGCAAATGGATTTTGCTGCTTGGCTAATACGGGGATAATCCAGTGGTTTGACTTGGGTTTTCCGTTTTGTATGTGTACTGTTTTCAATGTTGTTTTGTGTTAATTATTACGGGTAAATGTACATCTTAGGCCTATTATCAAAAACAAAAAAAAAGCCGCTTAGATTATTCTAAGCGGCTCGTATCACTTGCAAGCTGTGATGGTTAAACGATTGTATTTATCTCC
The DNA here is from genome assembly GCA_964481795.1 of uncultured Cryomorphaceae bacterium. Lineage (GTDB taxonomy): Bacteria > Bacteroidota > Bacteroidia > Flavobacteriales > Schleiferiaceae > CAYZUZ01. Next base: position 6,010 of record CAYZUZ010000035.1, on the reverse strand, counting down.
TCATACCAAAAGGTTCGCCCTTGTTGGTAGAATAATTTACTTTAAGTGCTTGGGCTTTTCTCAATTCTAACTTTAAATCAGTAATCAAACCCATTTTTACGCCTTTGTCAGCTTTGATAGATACGGTCATTTGAGGTCTTTCGGCTTCACTTTTGGCTTCGCGCTCCTCAATAATAAATGGACCTATATCATTTACGCTCGACATTTGATCATTGAGCTGTATGCGAGGTTCTGAACCAAATTGCTGTTGGTAGGAAGTTTTTGGCTTACCTACATAAATGTAAGATATCAAAGACCTTTTTTCAAGCTTTAAAATTTCAGTGGCAAAAGGCTTTGAGTTTTCGACCAACAGGGTTACTTCTCTCATTACGGTAGTTACCATAAAAAAGAACAAAAGCATAAATACGATATCAGGCAGCGATGCTGTAGATATAGCGGGTTGGCCTTTTCCGGTTTTTCTTCTGAATTTTGACATAATTATAGTCCTAGGTTTACAGGTTCTGCTTCCGATATTTTCTGGGGGTAATATTCTGCAATCTCTTTTTGCTCAGCTTCAGAGAGATTGGCAAAGATTTTTCCAAACTTTTTCATGGCTTCTTCATCTCTCAGCTCGGTGTAGGCAGCTGCAAGCTCGTTTTGCACGGCCACATACATTTCATATGAAGTACCTCTATCATTTTGCAATGATATTACGTGCTTATCTGGGCTTTCGGAGAGCAATGGATCAGATCCAAAATTGCTGATAAACCTTTTAGCTTCCTCGCGCAATTGTGAAAGTTCCATGTAATTGTCACGCACAAGCAAACCATCGTTGCCATTTACGAGCACATTAAACATGTTTCTCTTTTTTATTTGGGGTGGTTGATCAATTACCTCCTCATCATATGGAGGCAGCTTCCGGTTGATACCAGAATCTACATCCATAGTAGTAGTTACGAGAAAGAAAATAAGCAGGAGGAAGGCTATATCAGCCATAGAGCCTGCGTTAATCTCCGGTGCATCTCTTCTCATGTTGTTGTTATTTAAAAATTCTTGAAACTTCGGCAAATATGATAGAGCCTACCGCAATTACTGATAACACAATAAAGGAAGTAAGACCCATGCTTACCAATCTTGATTTTGACTCTGTAATGCCCATAGCTGCCGGATAATCTACAAAATCAGCGCCAGAAGAAGTAGCATAGCCAATGATAAAGATCACGGCTATGGCAGCCAATCCTAGTAAAGCTGTTTTCACTTTAGCAAAGTGGGTTATAGCCTTCATGATTGCAAAACCAATTATAGCAAGCACACAAAGCCCTATCAAAACGTATGTTAATACCAAACCAAATTGAATCATGGCTTAATTAAATTAAAAGGTTAAACGAATTATTTCTTGTGCTCGTATCTTACCAAAAGGTCTACCAATGAGATAGAAGCGCTTTCCATTGAATTGGTAATGCTGTCAATTTTAGCAACGATATAGTTGTAAAATACTTGCAAAATCATAGCAACGATAAGACCAAATACGGTAGTAAGAAGTGCCACTTTGATACCACCTGCTACCAGAGAAGGAGAGATATCGCCAGCCGCTTCGATTGCATCAAAGGCAGAAATCATACCGATTACTGTACCCATGAAACCAAGCATAGGGGCAAGAGCTATGAACAACGAAATCCACGATACGCCTCTTTCTAGCTGACCCATCATAACGCCTCCGTAGGATACGATAGATTTTTCAACCATCTCAATGCCTTCATCCATGCGCTCCAATCCTTGGTAGAAGATACTTGCTACAGGACCGCGTGTGTTACGACATACTTCTTTAGCTTTTTCTACACCACCTGAATTGAGGGCCTCCTCAACTTGTGCAATCAATTTATCATTGTTGGTGCTTGCCATGTTGAGGTAAATGATACGCTCAATACAAATAGCTAAACCAAGTATCAAAGCGATCAATACGATACCCATGAACTCTGGTCCACCTTCAATAAACTTTTGCTTAATGATTTGGTGAAAAGTAGTTTCCTCAGCAGCTTTTTCAGCTTTTGGGGCTGGGGCAGCTTCTGCGGGTGCAGCGGCTTCCTCAGAGGCAGCTTCTGCTGTAGCATTGCTGTCGGCTTGATCTACATTTTCTGTTGTGGTTTGAGTTTCCTCACCTTGTGCCATTAGGTATGGCTTACCTGCTAGTAAAAACATTCCGGCTACTGCCAAAATTGAGAACACCTTTTTCATGTGATTAAATGAATTTGGGTTTGTAATTAATTAAAGTTAGTAAATATCAGCGGAGAGAGAGGGATTCGAACCCTCGATACCCTTTTGAGGTATACACACTTTCCAGGCGTGCTCCTTCAACCACTCGGACACCTCTCCGTCTCAATAACGGGCACAAATATAAATGCATAATTGTTCCCGAAATCGGGGGCAATTTATAAAAAATATATTCATTGCAAATGAACGCAATATTATCTTATGATATTTCACCACTTATATTGAGGGTATATAGGTTGGTAAATTCTTCTAAATCATTGCTATGAGCCAGGCAAAACATGGCCTTGGTAAGGGCTGCTTCGCGGGTCATGTCGCGGGCGCTAATCACCTCATAATCAGCGAGCCAGCGGCTTACTTCGTACTGTCCTTGCTTCACACTACCTGAGTAACATTGTGATACATTGACCACTGGAATATGTGCTTGTGTTAAGTTTCTAATAATTTTTTCAAGTGAGGCATTTTGGGGGGCATTTCCGGAGCCGTAGGTGTGCAATATTAATGTTTTTATGCCTTTCATATCGCCCAAACACTTTTCTATCCATTCAAATTGCAGCCCAGGAAATAGCGAAATGCTCAAAACTTCCGCTTCCATTTTGTAAAAAAAGGTGGGCTCTATAGTTTTAATAGGCATCAGCGCATTTGCATTGTACTTGATTTGTGTGCCAGCTTCGGCCAATAGTGGATAGTTGGGCGATTGGTAGGCTTTAAAATTTTCAGAGGAATGCTTGTAGGTTCTATTGCCTCGGTACAGCTTGTATTCAAAATAGATACACACTTCATTTACAATGGCTTGTCCTTTAGCATCATAAGCGGCTGCTATTTCGAGGCTGGTCAAGAGATTTTCGCGGGCATCACTCCGGAGTATGTTGATGGGCAATTGAGCACCGGTAAGCACCACAGGCTTGGTAAGGCCTTGCATCAAAAAACTCAATGCTGAGGCAGTAAAAGCCATGGTATCGCTGCCATGTAGTATTACAAAACCATCATAAAGATTGTAATCTCGCTTAATAATTTGGGCAAGCAAGATCCATTCTGTAGGCGTAATATTGGTAGAATCAATAGGTTGTATAAAGCTTTCGACTTCAAAGTCTAAATCCAACATGCGTAGCTCAGGAACCTCGTGATAGAGTGCTTCAAAGTTAAATGGCATAAGAGCACTGCTATTTTTGTCGCGCACCATTCCAATAGTACCACCTGTGTAAATAATTTTTATTTTTTTCTTCAAAGGGCTTTAGTAAATAAATTCATTGCATTTGTGCTGCAAATATGAGCCGTTTCTTCGTTCGATTTGCAAATAGCTTGCGCCAAAATATCTATCACATGTACTAAAAAAGCAGGTTCGTTGCGCTTGCCTCTATGCGGTACAGGACTCAAATAAGGTGCGTCCGTTTCCAACATCAATCTATCTAGCGGTAATTGACCTATAAAATTTTTTAAATCTGACTTTTTGTAGGTGATTACGCCACCTATTCCCAAGTAAAAGCCAAAATTCACAATCCACTGCGCTTGCTCAAAACTACCTGTAAAGCAATGAAATACGCCATTTAAATCGGTATTGCGATAGTTCTCCAGTACTTTAAATATTTCATCGAAACTTTCGCGTGCATGAATCACTATGGGTAGTTGCAGTTCAAGCGCCCATTCTATTTGAGCTTCGAAGGCTTTGATTTGTGCATTCAGAGTTGTTTTGTCCCAATACAAATCAATTCCTATTTCACCCACTGCTATGATTTGATTTAAATTCTGATCCAAAATTTGGCGTAAGGCCTGTAAATCAAGCTCAAAACCCTCTTGCACGCTGCATGGGTGCAAACCCATCATGGGATAACAGATTTTGGGATAATTTTTGCTCATGTTGAGCAAAGAATCAGCCGTGTCAAGATCTACATTAGGTAAAAATATTTTCTCTACTCCTGCTTGAGAGGCTCTTTCTAAGGTGTGTTGTAAATCAGCTGAAAATTCTTTTAAATAAAGATGGCTGTGTGTATCAATGATGCGCATGAGGCAAAAGTAAGTGTTTATACTGTTTTGGCATTTTAACTTTTTATATATATATTACTAACCAAAATTTATTGTATGAAAAATATAAACTATTTAATTCTAATTATACCCAATCTTTTATATTCGCAAAAGGAAGTAATTTTTGAGAATGATAGTATTAAAAAAATAATATTCCACCAACAAATTGATGATTTAAGAACTGCTTGGAGCTGCGTTCAAAACTCAAAAGATTTTATCGTAAATCAAGAGTTTCATTCTGTTGCCTGTGAGTTATCCCTTGCTTTAAGAGAGGATTCGCTTTCGTTGCAGTTTTGCAAAATGGCATACATTCAAGACACAAATTCTTCAAAATCAATAAAAGAATTAGCACAATCGTATCATAACAATCAAAATATTGTTGAAGCAAAAAATTTACTCGTTAAATATATAAACGAAGACTCTCTAGCGGTAAATGAAAGAATCATACTTATTAATTGGCTTACAGAAGAAAAGAAATATGACTCAGCACTGGCGGTTGTTCGAAGCAGACCTGAAATACTATGTAAGCATTTTCGATTACAATCAGCTGAAGCAAAGTTGTTTTATGTAAAAAAAGCATATTATGCTTCCACTCCTATTCTCAAAGACCTACATCAGAGGAGGCCTAAAGACGAACAAATCCGCGATTTATATTTCAAAAGTTTATTTAAATCCAATAGGGTGGATTCATTTGTAGAGGTTGTAGAGCCATATTTTTGGAGTTATCCTTCTCATAGTCTTGCATTTATGCTTGGACTTGCGCATCATAGACTAAATAATTTTGATAAATCTTTGGAGTGGATAGAAATAGCAGCTGAGTTGTCTATTGCTCCAGAAATTGGAACATATCATAATTATGCTGGGTTGATGGCTGAGAAAAAACAAGATCTTAAAAAATCAGAACATCATTATCTTGAAGCCTTGAGATACGATCCTGAAAATGGATATAACTATTATTTTTTGGCAATAGTACAAGATGCATTAGGTAAACACCCATCAGCCTTGCGCAATTTTTCTAAATTCCTATCCCTGCCTGAGGCATTTGAGAATCAAGAATTTGGTCAATTTGCAAAAGAGCGCTTAGCTGAGGATAAAAGAGCTAGATTCTTTAAAGGTCAAATTGCGGATAGTCTTTGAGAAAACTTTATTTATATTAATCAGTTCTCATTTTTATGTCATTAATCACATTTACCTCAAAAGGGTTGTATTGCCCTCAAGGAGATTTTTATATAGACCCTTGGCGTCCTGTAAATAAAGCTTTGATCACCCATGGACATGCCGATCATTCGCGGTGGGGTCATCAGCATTATCTAGCTCATCACGAAGCTTTGCCTGTAATGAAATACCGTCTAGGTGATATCCAATCGCAGGGAATAGAGTACAATGAAATTTTGAACATCCATGGATTGGAAGTAAGCTTTCACCCCGCTGGCCATATTATCGGCTCATCGCAAATTCGCATAGCTGATTCTAAAGAAATATGGGTAATTAGTGGTGATTATAAAGTTGCTGCTGATGGCTTAACCACCCCTTTTGAGCCCGTAGTATGCGATCATTTTGTGACCGAATCAACCTTTGGATTGCCTGTATTTAATTGGTTGCCACAAGAGAAAATTATGGCAGAAATCAACGATTGGTGGATTAAAAATGCGGAGGTAAATAGAGCAAGCCTCCTGGTGGCTTATTCGTTGGGCAAAGCGCAGAGGCTACTCAAAAACCTCAACGCTGAGCACGGACCTAT
>CAYZUZ010000034.1:0-9315 GCA_964481795.1 uncultured Cryomorphaceae bacterium | reverse complement strand
ACAAGGAAGGATTGGTAGGTAGCCTTGAACTTACCCAAGTTGAAGATCAACTGCTCAAAGCTCAAAATGAATACTCTGAGGCCTTGTATCTATTGATCGCTTCTAGAGCTAGATTAGACCGCGTAATTGGTATTAGACCCTAAAAAAATTAAACATATAAAATATACTATCACAGCACCATACAATATGAAAAAGCACATTTTTATCTTCTCAGCCATTGCCTTAATGACTGCTTGTCAACCCAAAGAGGCTGACAAATCGGAACTTTCAAAACTTATTACTGAGCGCGATTCATTAAGTGATTTGGTCAACAAATCGCAAAGCAGAATCAACGAATTAGCTCAAAAAATAAGTGAGATAGATACCACGCAAAAAATAACCAACGTAAGTGCTTTAAGCATCGACCTAGCCCCATTTAAACACTATATAGAGGTATATGGCACGGTTGAATCTGACCTAAATGCTACCTTAACCGCAGAAATGGGTGGTACAATTGTAAATATTTTAGTAAAAGAAGGTCAGCAAGTAAGTAAGGGCCAATTATTGGTTCAATTGGATGCCTCTATACTCTTGAGCAGTCTTAAAGAAATAAAAACACAGTACAGTTTAGCGAATACTTTATTCGAGAAACAAGAGCGTCTTTGGAAGCAAAAAGTAGGTTCAGAGGTGCAATATCTTCAAGCAAAATCTACCAAGGAAAGCTTGGAAGGAAGCATCAAAACCCTTGAAAGTCAAGTGTCAAAAATGAGTATTCGCGCTCCTTTTAGCGGTGTGGTTGATGAGATTTTTACCATAGTAGGTCAGTTGGCAGGTCCACAATCGCCCCTTATCAGAATCATCAATTTGGATGAAGTACACGTATCAGGCGATATCCCTGAGTCTTATTTAGGAAAAATCACAAAGGGAAGTAGTGCAGTGGTAGAATTTACTACCCTTGGCAAAACTATAGAAACACAGGTAAATCAAACGGGTAACTTTATCAATCCGGCCAATAGAACCTTTAAAATTCGCTTAAACATTGACAATAAAACCCAAATGATTAAGCCCAATGCGATGGCGAATATTAAAATTATTGATTATCAAATAGATAGCGCAATAGTTTTGCCCAATAGGGTTATTCAGCAAGATAATGTAGGCAACAGTTTCATTTACACAGTAGAGCCTACTACCAATGACTTTTTTATTGTAAAAAAGCAACCCATACAAATAGGCAGGTCTTATCAGAGTTCTACTGAAGTTTTGAGCGGATTGAAACCCGGTGTGCAAGTAGTAGATAAAGGCTCTAGAAGTATTAAAGATCTTCAAAAAGTAAAAATCATTAACGATACTGAAGCTTAGAATATGTCTCAATACACCCCTCCACAATTGGAAAAAGAATTTGGCCTTAGTTCAAAGGCCATTGACAACCGAGTTACGGTATTTGTGCTTACCATCATCATTTTGTTGGTGGGTTTAGCTTCCTATATTTCTATGCCCTCCGAGGCGTTTCCTGAAATTGTAACTCCTGAAATTTATGTAGGAACGCCTTATCCTGGTAACTCGCCCCTCGATATCGAAAAATTGATTACCCGCCCCATAGAAAAAGAGCTCAATTCCATTTCGGGAGTCGATGAAATCAACTCAACATCGGTGCAAGGATACAGCACCATTCAGGTGAAATTTGATTTTGACGTGAGTCCGGCCGAGGCACTTCGCAAGGTTAAAGACAAGGTAGACATAGCCAAAAGCGACCCCAGCTTTCCGCAAGATTTGCCCGCTGAGCCCAACGTATTTGAGCTCAATTTTGCCGAACTCGTGCCCATACTCAACTTGAATTTGTCTGGTGATTTTTCGCTCGATCAACTCAAGCAATATGCCGAGTATCTCGAAGAGAAAATTGAAGCATTGCCTGAAATTTCAAAAGTAGAAATACGCGGTATTGACGAAAAAGAGGTACGTATTTCTATTGATCAGCGTCAGTTACAACTCCTCAATCTGAGTTTTGACGATATTGGCAATGCCATTAGATCGGAAAACGTATCTATCTCTGGTGGTGATTTTTTGGTTGATGGATATCGCAGAAATATTCGCTTTGTAGGTGAGTTTAAGGAAATGTCAGAAATTGAAGAAATCATTGTAAAAAATGAAAATGCCGAGGTAGTTTATTTAAAAGACATAGCTGAAATAGCCTTTGAAGAAAAAGAAAAAGAGAGTTATGCGCGTGAGTTTGGTCGCCCGGTAGTGATGCTCGATGTGATGAAAAGAGGAGGTGAGAACCTCATCATAGTATCAGAAAAAATTGATAAAATATTGGAGGAAGCAAGAGCGTCTATTTTTCCCCCATCTTTGTTGATCAGCAAAACAAACGATCAGAGCGACTCTACCCGCAATCAGCTAAGTGAACTGGAAAATTCCATCATATTTGGGGTATTGCTTGTGGTGCTTGTTTTGATGTTTTTCTTAGGACTACGCAATGCTTTGTTTGTAGGAATTGCTATTCCTTTGTCCATGTTACTATCCTTTGCCATTCTTTCATTTTTGGGAGTTACGCTCAATACCATCGTATTATTTGCCTTGGTTTTGGCCTTGGGCTTGTTGGTTGACAATGGTATTGTAGTGGTAGAAAACATCTATCGCTTAATGGACGAAGGCATGAGCGCATACCACGCATCTAAGCAAGGGGTAGGCGAGGTGGCTGTACCCATTATAGCTTCTACAGCTACTACATTGGCGGCATTTTTACCCCTTGCCTTTTGGCCGGGTATCTTTGGTGAGTTTATGAAATATTTACCCATTACTCTCATCATAGTTTTGGGTTCCTCTCTGTTTGTAGGCTTGATTATAAATCCGGCACTTACCTCGCTGTACATGAAGCTCGAAGAAAAAGTGCCCAACATAAAACGCTTACAACGATTCAGCTTGATATTTTTTGGCTTGGGTGTAATTGCTTTAGTTGGACAAATATTTTGGTTGGGTAATTTGTTGATATTTATTGGATTACTGCCGCCTTTCAACCATTATATTCTCACACCAGCTACCAAAAAATTCCAAAACGAACTTTTGCCCAAGCTCGAAAATGCTTATGAAATCTTCTTGAGTTTTGCCTTGCGAGGTAAAAATCCACTTCTATTTTTTGTAGGAACATTTGGATTACTTTTTCTAAGTTTTGGATTGATAGTAAGCGTGCCTCCTAAGGTCATTTTCTTTCCCGAAAATCAGCCCAATTTGGTCAATGTTTTTATCGAACTACCCATAGGTTCTGATATTGAAACCACCAATAAAGTAGCTCAAGACATAGAAAATGAGGTAATTAGTTATATTAAAAAATTCGAAGTAACCGAAAATTTTGAGGGCAAAGACTCTACCTTCAATTACATGGTATCTTCCGTAATTGGTCAGGTAGGTATGGGTGCAGGCGACCCAAACCAAGGGCCTCAAAGTGCACCTACGCCCAATAAGGCAAAGGTTACAATTGCTTTTCGCGAGTTTCGTTTCCGTAGGGGAATTCAAAGCTCTGAAGTACTCGAAGAAATTCGAGAAGCCATACGCGACTATCCTGGCGCTTCTATTTTTGTAGAAAAAAATAGAGAAGGACCTCCCGCAGGAGCGCCCATCAATCTTGAGGTAAGTGGTGAAGATTATGAAAAAATACTCGCTACAGCCGAAGAGTTGCGCTTCTTCTTAAACAAAGCCAATATAGCAGGTGTAGAAGAGCTCAAGCTTGATGTAGAAATTGGAAAGCCTGAACTTCCTATTGATATAGACCGAAGAAAAGCACGTACTTTGGGCATATCTACCTTCCAAATTGGTGATGCCGTTCGCTCTGCATTATTCGGTAAAGAGGTTTCTACCTTTAAATCTGGAAACGATGATTATCCTATCAATTTGCGCTATAAAGATGAATATCGATACAATATCGACAACTTGATGGATACCAGAATCACCTTCCGCGATCAGGCTTCGGGCAAGATTAAACAAATACCTATTTCATCGGTAGCTACACCCAAAAAGTCAAGCACCTTCAGCAGTGTAAAACGCTCTGAATTAAAACGAGTGATTACCATTTCATCCAATGTGTTGGAGGGTTTTAATCCTACCGAAACCAATAACAAGATTAAGGAAATGCTCAACAACTATGAGCTTCCTAAGGATATAATCCTCTCTTTCACAGGCGAACAAGAGGAGCAAGCCGATCAGTTAGCCTTTTTATCTAACGCGTTGATGATTGCCGTTTTCATGATTTTCTTGATCATGGTATCGCAGTTCAACTCGGCTACAACGCCCTTAATCATCATGATATCAGTAATATTGTCGCTTATTGGTGTGTTTTTAGGCTTGGTTATTTTCCGTATGGATTTTGTGATCATGATGACTATGATAGGTATCATATCACTTGCAGGGGTTGTGGTTAATAATGCTATTGTACTTATTGATTATACCAATTTGACCATCAGTAGAAGAAAGAAAGATTTGGGATTACAAGAATTTGAACGTTTGGAGGTTCAAGACTTTTTAAATTGCGTAGTTGAGGCAGGTAAAAAACGTTTGCGACCGGTATTGCTTACTGCTATTACTACCATTTTGGGGTTGGTACCATTGGCCATTGGGTTAAACATCAACTTCTTTACACTTTTTAGCCAATACAATCCACAAATTTACATAGGTGGCGATAATGTGATTTTCTGGGGGCCCATGTCGTGGACTGTTATCTTCGGACTCACCTTTGCTACTTTCCTTACGCTGGTTATTGTGCCTGTGATGTATTATTTATTGCAATTAATTCATTACCGCAGAATGGCGCGCTTGGCCGGTAGAGACTAAGTTGTAAAACGTATTGCACAAAAAAACTCGTGGTATTTGATTGTAAATACCACGAGTTTTTTATTTAAAGTTTTTTGTAATTTAATTGATTTCAGCCGAAAGACCTCTGCGCAAAAGTTCGTTGCAAACAGGCTCCAGCTCTTCGTAAGTTCCGCTTTTTACATCACATTTTCCTTTGTAATGCACTATAAGCGAGCATTGTTCGGCTTGCTCCCAAGAGTGACCGCAGGTATCTACCAAGCTCTCAATGACCCAGTCAAAGGTATTTACATCATCATTAAAAAGAATTACACTTCTAAGCGAGGTAAGTTGCTCAAGTAGAATCTCTTTCTCTATCGTTTTGGTATATTCCATCTATAAAAAATTACTTTAATATTATACGATCAAGCTACTAAGCTGTCTCTGGTTTTTTGCATTTATCTTGAGGAGCAGCTCCACAAAAGCTACAAGATTCTCCTTCTTTGTTTAAAAAAGGACTGTTGCTAGCGCAAGTACCTGCAAATTCACCATCTTTTTTTGCCCAAATTTTTATGGCAATACCCGCAAAACCAAGCCCAATAAGAGCTGCCGCAATTAAAAAAGTTCCCATGACCTATTTTTATCAATTTAATTCTATGTTTGCAAAGATACTCAGATATTGATTTACTAAATCGTTAAAAGTCCATAGAAATTACCTATGCAAATACTCAAATCAAGCCTATTATTCACATTGCTTGTGACATTTTTGGGCTTACACGCTCAAATAGATGAAAAGGAAATGTCCACAAATTTTCAAAAAATTTATTCTCATGCGCTTGAACATCAAGAATCATACGACTGGCTTACAGAGCTTTGTACACAAGTGGGCCCTCGATTTGCCGGTAGCACGGGCGATAAAAAAGGCGTAGAATGGGCCATTCAAAAGATGAAAAATCTCGGTTTTGATTCTGTTTACACTCAAGAAGTCATGGTTCCGCAATGGATTCGTGGCCGCGAAAAACTTACGTTAAAAACCCAAACGGGCGCTTCCATTTCCCTTGATGTGATGGCCTTGGGAGGTTCTGTTTCTACGGGCGAAAAAGGTATTCAAGCAGAAATCATTGAAGTAGCCAATTTCGAAGAACTTGAGTTGCTAGGCTCGGCAGTGAAGGGAAAAATTGTTTTTTTCAACTATAAAATGCGCACCGATTTTATAAGCACCGGATATGCCTATGGCGATGCAGTCAAGTATCGATACAGAGGCGCTGTAGAAGCCTCAAGGCATGGAGCAGTAGCTAGTATTATTCGGTCAATAACCCACAGAAAAGACCGCGAACCACATACAGGAGTTATGACATACGAAGGGGCAGAAATAAAGATTCCGCATGGAGCTATTTCCTATCTCGATTCCGATGATTTGAGTGCTTTACTTAAAAAAGGTAAAGTTTCGGCAGAGCTTACCTTAGTTTCACAAGACCAAGGAATGGTGACCTCGCACAATGTGATTGGTGAAATTTTTGGCACAAAAAGAGCCGATGAAATCATGATTTTGGCGGGCCACCTAGACAGCTGGGATCCAGGACAGGGGGCTCATGATGACGGTGCAGGCGTGGTACATGCTTTGGCAGGGGCTTATTATTTGAAAAAACTCAAATTAACTACAGAGCGCACCCTAAGGGTAGTGCTCTATGCCAACGAAGAATTTGGATTAAGCGGAGCTAAAGTCTATCCTGAATTTGCCCGAAAAGATTCTCGAAAGATGGTTTTTGCTATTGAATCCGATGGTGGTGGATTTGTGCCACGAGGTTTTTCGTGGGATGCGGAAGAGGCTGATATAGAGCGTTTAAGACAATATAGAAATCTTTTTTTGCCCTATGGCATATTTGATTTTAGCAAAGGATGGAGCGGTGCTGATATAGGTACATTGCGCAATGGCGAAATCTTATTGGCCGGCTTAAGGGTTGAAAATCACCGATATTTCGATTTACACCATACACGTAGAGATGTAATTGAGGAGGTACATCCGCGCGAATTAGAAATGGGCTCCGCGGCTATGGGTGCAATTATTTTATTTTTGGATCAATGGTTGAATCTTAAGCCTTAATTTGGCGCAATAATTGAATTTAACAGTATAAAAATTATATACCATGAAAATTGTAAAATTTATTTCAATAAGTCTTTTAGGATTAATCACCGTATTGGGAGGTTTAAGCTCTTGTAGTAGTTTTAAAAAACCAGGCACCGAAGTAACAGGTCCTTTTAGCAAGAGCAAATACCAAAGCAGCAGAACCTACTTTAGGGGTGTGGGCATGGGGCAAAGCAAGGATATGAATACCTCAAAAAGCAAAGCCATGATAGTAGCAAAGCAGAGGCTTGCAAGCAGCGTAAATACCACCATGAAAACGGTAGCCGATCGCTATGTAGCTGAGCGCGAAATGGAAAACGCAAGCGAATTTCTATCCAAATTTGAAGAATTGAACCGCGAAGTAACCAATACCAACATAGCGGATATAAGAACCATAGGTGAGCGAACCTTTCAATTGGAAGATGGCAGGTACGAAACACACATAGCTCTAGAAATACACAAGCGCAGCATGTATCGTCATATGAAAAAGCAAGCCCAAGCCAAGCAACGATGGAATGAAGCAGAGCGCGCCTCAATGGATAAATTCTTTGATGATTTAATAGAGGAGTTGCGAGATTAATTTTTAGCTGAAAAAATAATAAATCTCAATATTTTCTAAGGAAAGTATTGAGGTTTTTTTTTTGTGATTAAGAATCAAAAGTATTGAAACAAACAAATTCCCTCCCTCGTTCGCTTTTTTCCTTTGATTGGGCTATCAAACGGCAGCTTAAGGATAAAGCAAATTTTATCTCCGCCTTCTTGCTCTCAATTGTTTGGTTTTATTTGAAATAGGGGGAGCGTAAATATTTAATTTTAGGCCAGTGATATCAGCAATTTCTTGAGCTATTTGTTTTGCATATTCTATTTCACCAAATGAAGCAATAGGAATTTTCCGGGAGTGGTTGTTATTCAATGCAACAATTTGATACATTTTTGTTGTGTAAGTCTCGTCGGGATTAAGTGTTGCACCGTAAGCGTATTTATGATTTACCTGACTGCTGATAATACTCAAATCTATAAAATTTTTTAAATCAACTTTTTTAAATCCATAAGGCTTACCAAAAACAAATAAAGACCTATACATTTCATTGTTTTTGAATAGAACACCTTCTTTGCTTATTGCAATAATACATACAATGAACGATGCAATGAACATAAGCAAGCCCAAAGCATCAGAGGGTTGATAGGGCTCTCCACTCACTTCAGCGCCACTATAGTATTTTATATACCAAATTACTACACGAATACCCTTGAAAAAAAGAAAAGAACTTGCTCCAACTAAGGAGAATTGCTGGTAGGGAGTTACTATAGGTTTGGTAATCAGTTTTTTCATTAATGAATTAGAATACTTTTAATTGAGATGGAAACATAGCCTTAACTCTTATTCAAAGTTACAAAAAATGTATGTTCTAAATTCATTAGATTTTTGTAAGCTGCATGATTTTTATGTGACTTATTCTGAAACAACCTGCCCAATCAGTGTTTCGAAACAATGATCTAAAAATATTTTTTCAAGTACTTTAGTTTGAATGAGAACCAAAAACCTTCCCGATGCCTCGGGACGCTCCAGCAAGCTGAGTATTTAGAATAAAAAAAAGGTCAACTTCATTAGAAATTGACCTAGGTTTTGGTAGAGGTTGTTGAACTCGAAACACACACCTACCCAATCAACAGCTATTTGGTTTATGTAAATCCCTATTATGTGGTGCGTCATTTCGGAAACGATCAAAATGTATCTAAGCACTACTACTTAGGCTCTCAACGCATTGCAAGCAACTTATACGAAGATGTTGTGTGCGACCTTGTGGTAGCAGATGATCCGGGTGAAGATAATCCCTCTGATGATCCTGGAGATCCTAGCCCTGAATTATTAGAAACTCCTGAGATTGGTGGTAGTAGTGAATTTGACCTATTTGACCCTTGCAATCCAAACACAAACAACATAGTACTCACCGACCTAAACGATGTTCTCCAAAAATTCGTAGCTTTGTATCAAACTCATTACGATATGGCCCAGGATTTAGTAGCAGTCAATAATGGACCCTCTACCCAAGTAGACAGTGATCCTTGGGATTTACCTTGGTGCTTTGATGGCTATGATATGAGTTATTATCAAGACCCAGGTGTGCCTTTAGAAATGGTAGCCATGCCAGATTATATAGGCGAAGTTGAATTTCAAAACTGTTTATGTAACTACAATAGAGCGTTAGCCCTACTTTGGGGTATTGATTGTAACAATTACTCACAGTTGTACTATTATCATCCTGATTACATAGGAAACAACGAGTTTATTACAGATATAAGTGGATATATTTATCAATACCTGTACTACTCACCCTTCGGTGAAGCCCTCTTAGACCAAAAAGCCAATACAGGTGCTTTTGACTCACCGTATAGGTTTAATGCCAAGGAATTTGACATGGAGACGGGTC
>CAYZUZ010000033.1:0-9467 GCA_964481795.1 uncultured Cryomorphaceae bacterium | reverse complement strand
CTGTAAGTCCGCTGATGATTTCGAGCTGATGCACCTGACTTTGGTGCATTTTTTCAATCTCTTCTTTTTTGCGATCTAGGCCTTCTATTTGTCTATCAAGCTGTTGATTTTTTCTTTCGAGGTTTTTTTCCTTTCGGTTTATTTCTTCCAATTGGCTGCTGAGGCGGTTTTCTTTGTCTTTGATTCGGTTTTCAGCCTCTTGCATTTTGCGTTCGCGCTGCCCAATGTTTTTTTCGTGTTCGTCTTTTAATTCTAGGAACTTTTCTTTAGCCTGTACGAGTTTTTCTTTTTTAATGGCTTCAGCTTCTTTGGCGGCTTGTTTCAGCAGGCTAGAACCTTTTTTTTCAATATTTTTTTTGATCAGCGCTGAGGCTAATACGTAACCTATTCCTAGGCCAGCTATCATGGCAATAAGTGTATATACAATCGTCATTTTTGTTCTTTATCGTTTAAAATTAATATTTGGCCTAAGCCAAAAAAAAATCCCGTACCGGAATTGATGTCTAAACTCCATTTAGACAGGTTCGGAGTGCACCGCACAATTGCAAGCTTTCGCTGAGCCTAAGCTACTTTTTGCTAGAAAAAGTGGCGACCTGCTTTAGAAAGTACGAGCTACACGCCTATGAGTATGCATGTTGAGTTTAGTACATAGCTATTCCGGTACGGAAAGGTTTTTCAAAGAACGGTAAATGTACAGATTTAATTTTTGCTATAGGGTTCCAATAAGTCAATAAGCTCGCTGAGTTCGTCCTGATTTTGTTTTTCTTCTTGAAGTCTTCTACTCAAAAAAACTTCAATTTTGCTGGCCAATTGCAAGCAGCACATGGCCAAAAGGTCTTGTTTATCAGGTACATCATAACTTTTCTCAAGCTTGGTAAGATAATCATCAATGTACTTAACGGCAGCCTGCACGCTTTTTTGCTCACTTTTTTTTATGGTGAGCGGATAGGTGCGTTTGGCTATTTGCACTTTTATTTTAAGTATATCATTTGTATTATCTTCCATTATTTACTTATTGGTTCAATAGGGCAAAGCATCTGTCAATCTCCCGTACCAATTCGTTTATTTTGGCTTTGGCTTTTTGGTTGGCATCGCTTTCCAAAAGGTTTTGGGCCGTTTTTATTTCTTTGTTTTGGCTTTTCAAGGCCTTATTTTCATACTCCAGCGCTTCCTTTTGCAAGGTTAAGCTTTTAATCTCTTGTTGCAAATTTCGGTTTTGCTCTTCCAATGTTTGATGCGATTGCATCAGGCCGATGATACGAGCCTTGAGTTTTTGCATCATTTCTTGGTTGGTAATCATAGGTAAGCCTCAAAAATCCTCACAAAAAAATTTTGAGCAAAGTTATTCCTTGGCTTTACATGTCGCAACTATCCATTCATGGAAATTAAGAATTCTTCGTTGCTGCGGGTATTGCTGATTCTATCGTGCAAAAATTCCATGGCTTCCACGGCATTCATATCGCTCAGGTGGCGTCGGAGTATCCACATGCGCTGCAATACATCTTTATCGAGCAATAGGTCTTCTTTACGGGTACCTGAGGCCATCAAATCTATAGCTGGCCATATGCGTTTGTTGGCAATTTTTCTATCGAGTTGCATTTCCATATTGCCCGTTCCTTTAAATTCTTCGTAAATGACCTCATCCATTTTGGAGCCGGTATCTATCAATGCGGTAGCCATAATGGTAAGTGAGCCTCCATTTTCTATGTTTCGGGCTGCACCAAAAAATCTTTTGGGCTTGTGTAAGGCATTGGCATCTACACCACCCGATAGCACCTTGCCTGAGGCTGGCGATACGGTATTAAAGGCTCTTGCCAATCGCGTGATTGAATCTAACAGAATCACCACATCATGACCACATTCTACCATGCGTTTGGCTTTTTCGAGTACTATGTTGGCTATTTTTACGTGGCGTTCTGCGGGTTCATCAAAGGTGGATGAAATAACTTCTGCATTCACGCTGCGTGCCATGTCGGTCACTTCCTCTGGGCGTTCATCTATCAGCAATATGATCATGTAAACCTCTGGGTGATTGGCTGCTATGGCATTGGCTATCTCTTTTAATAAGGTTGTTTTACCTGTTTTGGGCTGGGCTACTATGAGTCCTCTTTGACCTTTGCCTATGGGCGAAAATAGGTCGATAATGCGGGTGCTCAAGGTAGATGATACAGCGGTCATATTGAATTTTTCCTCCGGAAATAGTGGAGTAAGGTGCTCAAATGAAACCCTATCGCGCACAAAATCTGGGTTGCGACCATTGATTTTTTCGGGTTTTACCAATGGAAAATATTTTTCGCCTTCCTTAGGCGGACGAACCTGACCTACTACGGTATCGCCTGTTTTGAGGCCAAAAAATTTGATTTGTGATTGACTTACATACACATCATCGGGCGAGTTGAGGTAGTTGAAGTCAGATGAGCGCATAAATCCATATCCATCGGGCATGATTTCCAAAACACCTTCGCACGATATAATTCCTTCAAAATCATATTCATCTGCGCCTATTGATTGGTTGCGTTGGTAGCGATGATTGGGCGGACGGTTTTTGTCAAAATCTCTCCTATCGCGATTTTGCTGCTTTTCATTTTTGTGCCTGTTGTCGTCCTGTGGTTGTTCTGGGTTTTTATTTTCCTCTACGGTTTCTCTGCTTTCGCGCACTTCTCTTGGTTCGCGTGGTTCACGTTGGTCTTTTACTTCGCGTGCTACACGAGGCTCTCTTGGTTCGCGTGGTTCGCGGTTTCTGTAGGGTTCTTGGTTTTCTCTAGGGCGCTGATCCTTCCTATATCCTTGATTTTGATTGTTTTGGTCTTTTTTTTCATCCAACACAGCTGCTTCTGTAGCGGTGTTTTCGATGGGTTTATTTTCTTCAAAATTCAAGGTAGGCTGCTGCGATTCTCTGGTTTCTGCGCTTTCTCTTCTGAATCTATTATTTTGCTTGGTCTTCTGATTTGTAAGGCTTGCTTCGGTGTTTTCAATCACCTTTTCAGGTGCTTCCTTTTTGTTTTTGCCTCCTTTTTTGGCTATTATAAGCTCAATTAACTCAGGCTTGCGTAGGTATTTTGCCTTAGGTATGTTTAGGTTTTCGGCTATTTCTTTTAATTCAGGTAACTTGAAAGTTTTTAAATTCTCTTCCGTATAATTCATAAAATAGGGGTAATCTCTTGATTATAATTGATCTACAATAAAATATGTAAAAAATGTGTGATTTTTTTTATGGGGAAAATCTCTGTAGGCGAGCGCCTTAGGAGCGGCAATAATACAAACAAAACACGTACTTACAAGTTTTTCGAAATTTTACCTTGTTTTCATATTCTTGTTTAAAACTACGAATTTCAAAAAAAAGATATAATTTCACCTTGCGCTGATGGGCTTAAGTAGGGTTTAGCTTGGGTTTTCGTTGTTTTTAGGTTTAGGATTATTATGATTCTTGTGCGCTCTTTGCGGCTCATCGGCTGTATTTCTAGGGCTTTGACTCTTAGGCTTGCTGTTGCGTGGCTTGCGGTTATTTGAGTTAAATCTACCACCCGACTTTCTTACTTCCCAAATAGGACCTGCACCCAATTTCTCATGCGGCTGTTCTTTTTCCATTTCGCGCTCTATGAGCTGTTCTATCCTTGCAAATTTGTGCATATCTGCGGCATTTACTAAGGTAAGCGCTTCACCTTTGGAGTCGTTTCGGGCGGTACGACCTATTCTATGTACATAATCTTCGGGGGCATTGGGTACATCAAAATTTACGACCATGGAGAGTTCTTTGATGTCGATACCACGACTCATCACATCTGTAGCTACCAATATATTGCACCTGCCCGATCTAAATTTTTGAAGCAGAGCTTCGCGCTCATTTTGCTCTAATTCCGATGATATTCCTTCGGCTTGTATGCGGTGTCGTTTTAAGTCGCGTACCAATTCAAATACTTTGCTCTTGCGACTGCAAAAAATAATACAATTAAAATTTTCTTCCTTTTGCGAGAGCACTTCTTTTAAAATGGCAGTTTTTTGATTGTCGTGTGCCAATATCACCCTTTGATTTACTCCTTCGGCAGGTTTTGAGATGGCTAGGTTTATTTCCAAAGGCTCTTTTAAAATATTGTGTGCAAATTTCCTGATTTTTGGAGCCATTGTGGCACTAAACATCAGCGTTTGATTGCGATTTTGTACATGTTTTACAATTTCTGTAATATCGTCAATAAATCCCATATCGAGCATTCTATCTGCCTCATCCAGTATCAGATACTTAACTCCTGATAGATCCGCATAAGAGCTTTTCAGGTGGGCAAGTAGCCTGCCTGGAGTTGCAATCATGATATCGGTTTTGTTGCGCAGTGCGGTTTTTTCCTTTTCAAAAGATTGTCCGTCGCCACCTCCATAGATGGTGCACGAATGTAAATCGGCATAATAAAGAATACCTTGGGCTTGTTGGTCTATCTGCTGCGCCAATTCACGGGTGGGCACCAAAATCAAAGCCTGAGGTTTGCTGGCCTTTTGGGCTATCATATTGTGTATCAAGGGTAGGAGGAAAGCACCTGTTTTTCCGGTGCCTGTTTGTGCACAAGCTATCATGTCTTTGCCCTGAAGTACGGCTGGTATGGCTTGCTCTTGCACTGGGGTCGCTTTTTCAAATCCCATATAGGATATAGCTTCCAAAATCACTTCGTTTAAGCCTAATTCTTCAAATGTCATAAATAATAAAAAAATAAAATACGCATTTACGCTTCCAATACCAAACCATCATATCCGAGATAAAATCCAGGGGGGAGGTTTTTTTCTACTTCTTCATGCAATCCTAAGTCGTGCGAGATATGGGTGAAATAAACCTTTTCGGCTTGGGCTCTTTTTCCAGCCTCTATAGCTTGCTCTAGGTTGAAGTGCGAATAGTGTTTCTCCACTCTAAGGGCATTGAGTACCAAAATTTTTGAACCGTAAATTTTGTCAAAGGTAACATCGGGAATCACACTTGCATCAGTAATGTAGCTTATATCGCCTATTCTAAAACCCAATACAGGCCATCCGCCATGCGATACAGGCAAGGGAATGATGGGGGTGTTTTCGATGGTAATGGGCTCTTCTTCAAGTAAATGTAGGTTAAAACTAGGTGCTCCTGGATAGCGTTTTTCAGGCGGTACAAAGGCGTAATCAAATTGCTTTTTGAGCTTGTGCTGCACCCTTTCGCTTGCATATAAATCAAGCGATTTTCTGTATTTGAAAATGAAGGGTCGCAAGTCGTCCAATCCGGCTACATGATCCATGTGCTCGTGGGTAAATAGCACAGCATCAATGTCTTCTATCCGATTATTAATGGCTTGCTGACGAAAATCGGGTCCAATGTCTATCTGAAAATGCTTACCTTGATGCTCTATGTGAACAGAAGATCGAAGCCTTGTGTCTTTTCGATTTTGCGATTGGCATACAGCGCATTTACAGCCTATCACAGGAATGCCCTGTGAGGTGCCCGTACCTAAAAAGATAATTTTTGACAAAACCTGTGATTTGTTAGTCCGACAAAATTAAACCGCATAGGCTAACAATAAAGTATTATTAAAAAACTTAACCACAATAAAACATCACCTACACTACTTAATAACTTTGTTGCATCAAATTCATTTTAATAAACCGACTCAATCATGGATCGCTATATCCTCACTACTCAGCAGAAAGCCTTAAAGCTCAATTTGAATGCAAGTATCTACGGCACTTTTGCCGAAATAGGCGCTGGCCAAGAGGTGGTGCGACATTTTTTTAGAGCAGGAGGCGCCTCAGGCACGGTGGCCAAGGCTATGTCGGCTTACGACAAAGATTTTTCGGATGCTATATATGGTATAGAAGATGATGGACGCTATGTAACAGAAGCCCGCCTTCGCAAAATGATTACCCAAGAGTTTCGGTTGATCGAGGAGCGTTTAGACAGAAGTAAATTTCCGGATAAATGTTTCTTTTCTTATTCAAATACAGTTGCTACCATCGACTTTGCCAAGCGATACAAAGGCCACGGTTGGATGGGCTGTAAATTTCAATTAGCACCTGATAGTGAGCCCAATGAGGTGATTTTTCACGTTCGGATGAAAGAAAATGAAGCGCTGCTACAGCAAGAAACCATTGGTATCATGGGGGTTAATTTGATATTTGCGTGTTTCTATATTCAAAATGATGCCAATGAGCTGCTGCGTTCGCTCTACGATAATTTGAGTCGCGACAAAGTAGAAATTGATATGATTCACGTTTCAGGCCCTGATTTTGCTCATGTAGACAATCGTTTGCTGAGTTTACAATTGGTTAAAAATGGTTTTACCAATGCCGTTATTTTTGGGCCTGATGGTAAAAACTTACTTCCTGCTTCCTTGTTGTATAAAAAGAATATCCTTACAATACGAGGTAGTTTCAGACCCGTAACTAAGGTCAATATGGATATGGGTTTAAAAGGATTGGAGTATTTTGTGAAAGAGCCTAAAGTTAAAAGAGATAATTTGGTTATGCTGTACGAAATTACTTTAAATAACCTAAAAGCTGAAGGTGAAATTGATGAACACGATTTTTTAGATAGAGCAGATATCCTCTGTTCTTTGGGGCAAACGGTTATTATTTCCAATTTTCAAGAGTATTACAAATTGGTCAATTATTTTGATGAATTTACCAAAGCCCGCATGGGCCTCATCATGGGCGTTACCAACTTAAAAGATGTGTTCAACGAAAAGTATTACCGCAATTTGGCCGGTGGAATTCTAGAAGCCATGGGCGTTATGTTTTCGCGCGATTTAAAAGTATACGTGTATCCCTCCAAACCCTCAGCCGATGCGGAGCTGGAAACATTAACAAATATGTGGATACACCCACGCTTGCGTCCGCTGTATGATTATCTTACTTTTAATGGACGTATTAAAGATATTAAAACCTTTGACCCCAATATTTTACAGATATTTTCGCGTAGTGTACTGCGTATGATTAAAAAAAATGAAAGCGGTTGGGAAGCACTCACTCCAGAATCGGTAGATGAAATCATCAAAAAGAAAAAACTATTTGGCTATAAAAAACTAGTAAAAAAGGAGGTGGCGGAGTAGGAAATCAAACAGAAATTTCAGCTTTGTGAATTCGTTAAATAATTAAACCTGATATTTAATCCTAAATAGGTTGCTGTAAATTAATAATTTTCTTGTTCGTGAGATTTTGAGTTTACATTTGGATATAATTTATCATTTTCTCACTATGAAGTATTATTTATCTAGCGCATTTTTGTTAATTTCATGGTTTGTATTGAGTCAATCTGGTGCGTTAAAATTGGAAAACAACAAAGTATTTCAGCCACATACATTCAATGAGGTTAATCTTACTTCATTAGTAAAACACAACAATACTGGTGAAATACACATTGCTTTGAATTCCAAAGAAAATGAAAATATTGGTTTAAAGAATACCTCCTTTGTAATAACCAAACCTACTGCGTTTAATAAACCTTATAGTATAATCAGTAAATATACCAAATCAAGCAATTTATTGTGGCACAGATTATTGTATTCAAATACACATTCAGTAAACCAATTTTTAGAAGTTGATTCTGTGGGAAATATATATACTTCAGGATTTTTTCGTGATTCTCTTTATTTTGTTTCAGGGGGCGTAAAAACTCTTATTGCTTATAATTCAACGGGTATTAATCAATTTTATCTTTTTAAAATATCCCCTACAGGCGACTTTTTATGGTGTAGGTATTTACAACAAGGTGCTTATTCTGTTAACTGCAATAGTTTAAGTGTTAATGAAAAAGGTCAAGTAGCATGCTTGCTAATCTACAGACCAGATACTATTTATAAATTGAATGAAGACTCCGCTTCTGTGCTAAAAAGAAATAATCCTATTCCAGGGATGTTCAATTCATCAGTAACCTTCGGATGTTTGTATTTTAATACTTCTGGGCATTTAGTAGCTGAATATCAGCCTAAAGGAGTTTCAAGTTTTAGTAATTTGAAAGTGATCATTGATAAAAATAATAGTTTGTATTTAAGTGGTAAAGGATCAGCTAATTTAAACTTTTATCATAATGACAGTCAAATAGTTAACATTTCGCATAATGCCAATTTTTTGTTGAAACTATCAGAAAATGGGAGTTTTTTATGGAGTAAAATATATACTGCTGGCAGCTCAAGTATTTCAAATGTAATGTTTAACTCAACAGGAAATAGTTTGTATTTATTTTTAGTAAATAGCAATAATTCATCTTTATATTTTCCACTAGATACTTTAAAATTTGCTGGAGACTCTCTTGGTTTTTCTGCCGGGTATACACCCTTAATTACTTGTAGAATAGATACTTCAAACGGAGAGATTACTTGGTTAAGGTCTTTTTGGGCGCGATTAAGTACCACAGCAATTACCAATTCAAATAAGATGTTTATTGATAATGATGATAATATATATTTGATTACATCTTTTAACGACCGAGCAAGCCTTCACACTGATCACGATAGTTTACTAATTTTTCAAAGGAGGCAAAACCCACTAGCCGCAGGTGTACAGCAAGATGAAAATTTAGCGATAGTCAAAATTCAATCTAACGGTTCATTTAGTTTTGGCAGAATATTTGGCGACCTTGCTAAATATCAAAACCTGAATATCTTCGCAATGAATGATAGCATTCGAATTTCAGGAATCTATAATGGAAAACCCAACATGCACCCAGGGGCTGACACATCTTATTTACCATTTATTCCTGGATCTTTAGGGGGATTTTTTTTAACTGAATTTGCTGAGTGTATTGGGAGCGTTGAGCGAGTATTTGATTCGATCTGTGATGGACAAACCGTGGTTTATAATGGATTAACGTACAGTCAAACAGGTGTTTATCAGATATATTTACCCTCTCAAATTATATGTGACAGTATTATATTACTGAACTTACACACAACCCATCTTCCTTTTTCGGTTAATTACTTAAATGCAAGATTTCAAGTTCAAAGCAGTAAACCTTTTGATTCTTATCAATGGTTTGAGTGC
Organism: uncultured Cryomorphaceae bacterium; assembly: GCA_964481795.1. Lineage (GTDB taxonomy): Bacteria > Bacteroidota > Bacteroidia > Flavobacteriales > Schleiferiaceae > CAYZUZ01. Next base: position 482 of record CAYZUZ010000033.1, on the reverse strand, counting down.
CTATCAAATAATAGTAAAGTTGATATTTTTGGGGCAAATTCTTCAGAGTTTTATCCCCTTAAATCGGGACAATATGGTGTAAGAGTAACTAGAAATAATTGCATGAGAGAGAGTGCCTGCAATTCTTTTATTTCTACTGAAGAATATTTTGATTTTCGTTCTTTTAAGTTATATCCAAATCCTGCAAAAGATTTAATTTATATTGATTTGCAAAAAGCTGAACCTTATGTGGTTTTTGAGATTTATGACATTGCTGGAAGAATGCTTATAAAAGAAGTAATTGAAAATATACATCATTCACAAATTGATATAAAGGGTTTGCCTATAGGAACATACACCATAATTGTTAAAACCAATGGATATCAAAATTGGGCTAAAATTTTAGTTGTAAGGTAAATTAGATTTAGAATTTTGTATAATTTATAATATCCCCCAAAAACTGCTCGAATAACTTGTAGTATATTTCCTTTTCAGTCCAAAAA
>CAYZUZ010000032.1:0-9579 GCA_964481795.1 uncultured Cryomorphaceae bacterium | reverse complement strand
AAAACCATAGAAGTAGTAGAAATAGATGGCAACAGAATCAATTTATTAAAAATAAAGAAATAAAGCCATCATTACACCCCTTACTTTTTAGTATCAAATTGTATATTCGCAGCCTTAAAAATTAAAACACAAAAAACCATTATTGAATGGCAACATTAGAAAAAATCCGTCAAAGATCAGGATTATTGCTTATTATCATAGGTATCGCTTTAGCAGCATTCATCTTAACAGATTTGTTGAGCTCTGGCAATTCCCTCCTCAGAGGAGACATGGCTTATGTGGGTAAAATAAACGGTGAATCGATAGACATGATCTCCTTTTCACGCGAAATCGAAGAAAGAATGGACGCTTACAAAAAGCAATCCAACGACTTTAATCTACAAAACGTAACCCGTAAAGATTTTGCCGAAGCCATTTGGGATGAGCGCATTAGAACCATGGTTTGGGGTAAATCAGCTGAAAAACTTGGATTTACAATAAGTCCTGAAGAATTGTTCAACCGATTGAAAATGAATCAGGAAATACAAAGCGCACCTATCTTTAAAGATCAAATGACGCAACAATTCTCTGATGCCTTGTTCCGCGATTATCTGGTAAAAATAGAAGAAGACCAAGCTACAGATCAAGAAGCCCGCGAAAGATGGATCAACTGGATCAACTTCGAAAAAAGTACCCGCGATCAAGCGCTTCAAGATAAATACATCAAAGCAGTTGAAATGGCTATTTATGCCCCAAAAGCGTTAGCCAGAGAAAATTATATCGAAAGCACGCAAAATTACAATGTTCAATTCGTAGCCAAATCTTTCGCTTCTGTTGCAGATAGTTTGGTTTCATTTACCGAGAGTGATATCAAAGCTTATTATTCCAAAAACAAAGAAAAATATAAGATTAAAGAACCTCTTCGCAATATTCAATATGTGAACCTAAACATATCGCCCAGTGCCGAAGATGAAGAAAATACACGCAATGAACTCCTCGCTTTTCTTCAATCCTCTGAAATATTTGACGAAGAAGAAAAAGCTACTGTCATCATTCCAGCTTTTACTGAGGCCGAAAATGACTCAGCTTATGCTGCTACCCGCAGCGATTTACCAGTAGATATGAATTTTTATACCGGCACCGAAATCAATGAGGAAGATTCTCTATACATGACTCAAGAAGTTGGATACCTCACGGGACCTGTTTTAGAGAATAATTATTTCGTGCTTAAGAAATTGAGCGAAATCCGCTTCCTACCCGATTCAGTTAATGCACGCCATATTCTCATCACCTTCCAAGGTGCGCAAGGCCCAGGCGAACAATCACAAAGAGCTCCTATGGAAGCAAAAGCATTGGCTGATAGTCTTTTTGCTGTATTAAAAGAAGATAAGTCCAACTTTGATACTTTGGCCAAAACCCTTTCTGATGATTTAGGCTCCGGAGCCGAAGGCGGTGATTTGAAATGGTTTAGCAAAGGCATGATGGTAAAACCATTCGAAAACTACTGTTTCCTTAACAAAGCAGGTGATGTAGGTCTCGTACTTTCTGATTTCGGATTTCATATCATCGACATCAAAGATCAAAAAGGCAGCAACAAAGCTATCCGCATCACTAAAATAGCTCGCGAATTACAACCTTCAGAAAAATCTATAGACAACCTATACCTTAAAGCCTCCCAAATAGCCAATGCAGCCAAAAATCAAGATGAATTTGACGCAAAAGCTACTGAACTGGGATTGACCATCAGACCAGTAACCGACCTCACGCCTATGCAAGACAATGTAGTGGGTCTTGGACGCAACCGCGAAATTGTTCGTTGGGCTTTTAACGAAGATAGAAAAGTAGGCGATGTAGATCTTATATCATCTGACAATAAATCATTTATCGTAGTAAAACTCACAGCCATCAATACAGGTAAGTACAGAGAGCTCGAAAATGTACGCGCTGATGTGGAGGCAGAAGTATTGAAAGAGAAAAAAGCTGAAAAACTCATCGCTGATTTCAAAAATGCTATGGCAAGTGCCACCACAATCGAGGGTATTGCTTCTGGCGTAGGTACATTAGCCAACACACAAAGCTTGTCGCGCGCAAGTACCTCAGTAAGTGGTATAGGCAACGACCCTTTTGCTGCTGGCTACATCACTACCGGTAAGTTAAACGAAGTAAGCGGCCCCATCAAAGGCGATAATGCCGTGTATGCCTTTATGGTTACAAGCATAGAGCCTTTGCAAGACGCTGGCGACTACACCGCACAAAAAGACCAATACGAGCAATCTGTTCGTCCCTTGGTGCGCGGTCAAATATTTGAGTCAATTAAAGCCAATGCCAACATAAAAGATTGGAGATCGAGATTCTTCTAAATTTATTTTATCATTACTTACAAAAAAGTCCTTTCAATTGAGAGGGCTTTTTTTTTGGTTTTGGGCGCCAAAATCCGCCTACGGGCCATAGCTGCCTCGTGTGGCGCTACGCAGCTAAGCGCGTTCAAGGAGCTTCCGGTGGTCGCTCTTGCCCGCACAGCTGCTGTGCACCCCACTTCAGCAGGCTATTTGCCCTGCGTCGGGGCGCTTAGTGCCCTACCCACAAAAACCCATAAAAACGAAAAAACCCCAAAGACCTAAGCCCTTGGGGTATTAAAATCAAGTATAATAATTTATCAGCTATTAGTGGTTGTAGCGGCTATTCCACAGATTTTCTGAGAAATCTTTCATTCGCGAATAACCATAAAGAGCAGTCATACCGCTCAAAGCAATAATTAAATAGAAGAAGAAAATCACACGGATAGGCAGCGAACTTGTGTCGTAAGGCCCCATCATGATGCTGCTGCTTGGCAACATTGCACCTACAAAGGCTGTACCCACCAAAGTACCCAAAAGTGTGGTAAACGATCGGAAAGGAAACACAAGTAGTTTTCTGAAGGCACTTAAATCATTGCCCCATTTGTGTATTAAGTAAAACTTATTGTTGCCCAGAGGCAAAAAAAGCAAAGGATCCTTGTCTTTTTCTTTAAGTTGAAACAATTGTGCAGGAGCAATAATCTTAAAATTAGAGAGCTCTATTTTTTCATCAGCTTGAATTTTTACAACCTCTTGCAAAGCTTCTTGTGGAATATCACCTTTAAAAAGCGAAGCATCTAAAAATCTCAATCGGAAATCAATGCAAAGTTTTTTGATATCGCTCAAGTCATAAACGCGATCTAAATCCAAGTTCTTGAAATCAATATTTGCAGATTCCTGTGAATTTCTCTTGAAGACTTCCATGCCAATTGTGAAATTGTCCTGCTCTTCACTCAACATTTTTCTATACTCGTTTAGGGACTCATATGCCTGGTTTTCAATGTTTCTAGCACGTAGTTTCACCAGTTCTTTCTCTAAATTGACATGTGTTATCATACTTCATTATTTTATTAGAAATTGCTTTGTAAAAGTAAAAACAATAGTAATACAAGTCAAGAGCACCTATGGTTTACAACTCATTCAGTTTAATTATTTACCGCTGCCAAATAGCGATGAAAAAGTTTTATTTTTCAATACAAAATACTGAAATACAATACTTTTAAAAAACAATTGATTAGGATATACCTTGTTTTGCGCTTTAAAATTTCTTCTAAACTTTAACACTTTTGGCAGCAAATGATAAAAACCACCATGTGCTCTTGCCACCGCCCAAGTATAATGGGCATCGCCACGAAGCATAAAAAGCGCACCGGCAAGTCCATCCAGAATCATCCTAAAAAACAAAATAAAAGGCCAAAATGAACTTTCTATATTTTTTGCCATCATCAAAAGGTTGTTTCTGAAATTCAGGTATGTTTTACGCGGATTTCTGTAGGATAATGTACCTCCGCCAAGATGGTAAACTACCGATTGAGGCTCCACTGCTATGATATAACCCAACCTTTTCATGCGCCAGCATAGGTCAATTTCCTCCATATGGGCAAAAAAATCAGCATCAAAACCACCTGCGCGATCAAAAGCTTCTTTAGATACTGCCATACATGCGCCACTTGCCCAAAAACATTCTTGATAATCATCATATTGCCCACTGTCTAACTCACATGTTTCAAGTAGCCTACCCCTACAAAAAGGATAGCCCAAAAAATCGACAAAGCCTCCTGCTGCACCTGCGTGTTCAAATCGATCTCTGACTTTTAAATCGAGTATCTTGGGCTGCAAGGCTCCTAAATTGGCTTGCTTTTCAAAAGCGATTCTGAGTGGTTGTATCCAATTTTGAGTAGGCTCTATATCGCTGTTTACCAATAGGTAATACTGTGCATCTATGTGTTTTAAACCTTGGTTGTACCCACCGGCATAGCCGAAGTTTTGATGGTTGATGACCAATTTTACTTCCGGATGATTTTGTGATACAAAGGCCACACTTTCATCAGTAGAAGCATTGTCTATCAAGTATATATCTGCATCCGCTTGACTGTATTGAATGAGCTTAGGCAAATAACTTTTTAAATGTTCCAGACCATTATAATTGAGTATGGCTATTGCAAAAGCATTTTGAGGCATTGAGATGTATTAATATAAAGTGCGAAAATAAGGCCAGCAACCAAGCCAATGGCTAAAAAACAAGCAATTTGTTTATTTGACTTTAGAAGCATTATTGGTCAGCGTAATATTTTACCCGCTCTTGTTACTACTCTTATGGGCATTACCTTAGTGGCTCAAAATAAAATATGGAACAAGAACCTCTCATTTTACTGGAAGACATCGTACGCGAGTTTAAGCTCGGAAGCCAAGTAGTAAAAGCATTGAATGGTGTGCAGTTGGCCATCAACAAGAATGAATATTTATCGCTGATGGGACCATCAGGCAGTGGTAAATCGACCTTAATGAATTTGCTTGGTTGCTTAGATACACCCACCTCTGGCAGATACCGCCTTAATAATCAATGGGTTAGCTCGTTGAGCGATGAGGAATTGGCCGAAGTACGCAACCGCGAAATAGGTTTTGTTTTTCAAACATTTAACCTGATGCCACGCAACAATGCCTTAGAAAATGTAGCGCTTCCGCTTATCTATGCTGGTTTTTCCAAAAAAGATCGCTTGCAGAGAGCCGAGGAAGTTTTGGTGCAAGTAGGTTTGCAAGATAGAATGGACCACAAGCCCAATCAACTATCAGGCGGTCAAAGACAAAGAGTAGCTATAGCACGTGCTTTGGTTAATAAGCCTTCCATTATTTTGGCCGATGAACCCACAGGAAATCTCGATACCAAAACCTCTCAAGATATCATGGCATTGTTTGCAGATATACATCAAAAAGGCAATACTGTAATTTTGGTAACTCATGAAGAAGATATAGCTGCTCAAACCCACAGAATTGTAAGGTTAAGAGATGGTGTAGTAGAGAAAAGTTATTAATTGAAATTTAGCCTTACTATTTTATAGTAAAATCAGTAGCTAAGTTTTGAAACTCCGTTTGGGTAGATTGCCTCAACCTGAGATACTCTCTATAGGCTCCGGCAAATTTCATTCGCGCTTGTATAACCATTTCAAAATTGCCCATTTGATGTAAATAAAGCTCGCCAAATTCGCGAATAGCATATTGATTTCCATCGTAAATAGACTGATAATCATAAAGCTCATTTTTCTCGGCAAAAGCATTGAGCAGTGGATTCTGTTTGCGACCTACCATCAATCGCAAGCCACATTTAGCGGCCAATGATAAGTCTAAAATATCATCAAAAACAAACAAACATTCTTCCGCTTTTAGTTTGTGCTTGGCCAAAAACTGCTCAAAAGCCAACATTTTGTTAGCCGCCTTAAAATAGATGTTGTGCAAATGCTCGCGCTCGCCCCACAACTTTGCATTGGGGTTTTCTTCGCCTGTAATGATTGCTGTGTAGGCCATTTTTCCTGTAGACAAATAGTATCCAAAACGCATCATATTTATGGCCATAGAGTCGATTTCACTAAAATCACTTCCATGGTTTACTCCTTTGCGACCGTTGTTGAATACTCCATCCCAATCAAATATAAAAGCTTTGACTTTGAGGCATTTTTCTTTAAAAACAGACAAGGGCACCCCAAAGTGCCCTTGAAATATTTCATTTGTATCTAGATTAGGAATCACTGATGATTATTTATTGATTTTTAATAAATCTTGCACATCAAACATTCCTATCACCCTACCTTGCTCGGTAACTACTAATTGATCTACCTGCTTGTCTTTCAATAAATTACTAGCTACATAAAGCAACTCATCTCCTTCTATACTTGCAGGAACTTTTAAACCTAAAGATTCAAAAGTAGCATCAGTAAACTTACCGTCGTTTTCCAACCTTCTGCGCAAGTCGCCATCGGTAAATATTCCTACAGGAGCTCCTGATTCATTTACAACAGTAACCGCTCCAAAACCACCTGTGGTCATCAATACCAAGGCATCGGTTACACTTTGCGATAGTTGTACTGTAGGATTGTGTTCAGAGATTAAATCTTTTACTCTTACGGTCATCATAGCTGTATGCTCAAAGAATTGCTCTGTACCTAAGGTAGTTAAATTATTTTGAGTAAGCTGTTTCATAATACCATAAGGAATAGTGATGGTATGTACTCCTATATTGAGTGCATTTTTCACATGCTCTACATTGCGCACGCTACTAAACATTATTTTGGTGTTGTAGCCGTAATAATTAACGGCCTCTACACACTGCTCTACCAATCCTAAGGCATCATGACCTTGATCTTGTAAGCGACCCACAAGCGGACAAACATAAGTAGCGCCTGCTGCCATAGCCATATAGGCTTGTTGTAAGGTATATACTAGGTGTATATTTACCAAGAAACCCTCATCTACCAATCGCTTGCAGGCTTTGGTTCCCTCCAGCGAAATAGGAATTTTATACACGGTTTTCTTTCTATCAAGGCCCAAAGCATCTTGGCGATAGGCTTCGGCTACTATTTCATCGGCTGTGCGACCCAATGCTTCGATTTGCAATACCGGAACTATTTTCGATAGCTCAATGATGGTACCGTCAACATCGGTAATACCGTGGCGGTGCATAAAGGTAGGTGTGGTGGTAAGGCCGGCTAAGAAACCCAATTGAAAGGCTTCTTTAATTTCTTTCATGTCGGCACTGTCGAGGTATAATTCCATGGATTAATTTCCTTTTTTAAAATAGGGTACAAAGTAAACTCAGATTTTTGATATCGCACCAAAATGTTCTATGAATTTATTGCTTGACCTTTTTCTGTATACAAACATGTTCAAAATCTAACATGGAAAATAACCCGTTCTACTTTAAGATTTTAAAAAAAACTGTATCATCCTTGCGCTCATTCCGGAGGCTAACACGACTTTTGCAGGCTGAAAAAACCTATTGTACTAAAAATGAAGCTTACTCAAAATTTATTACAAATCTTAAAAATAGCAAGCCTAGCTACTACTGCCTTAACTACGAGCCTATTACCTATCAAGGCACAACAAATCAATTTAAATACAGTAGAGGTTCAATCAACGCGTATTGAGCTTAATGAGCTAGACCTACCCAAGCAAATTATCGTAATAACAGCCGAGCAAATTGCTCAAATGCCCGCTCAAAGCATCAGTGAGGTTTTGGCGTACGCAGCCTCTATTGATGTAAGAAACAGAGGCGTAATGGATGCTCAAGCCGACATCAGCATACGCGGTGGCAGCTTTGATCAAACCCTGATTTTGGTAGATGGCATTAAAATGAACGACCCTCAAACGGGGCATCATGCCATGAATTTGAGCGTAGCCAAATCACAAATAGAACGCATAGAAATCATCCCTTCGGGAGCAGCCCGATTATATGGTGCCGGTGCCTTTGCCGGTGCTATCAACATCATTACAAAAAAAGAAAGAAAAAAAGAACTCACCCAAGAAGGGGTGGAAGGCATGCATGGTTTATTTGGCATCAATACCTATTTCAACTACCCTACCCGATTGGGATCAAGGAGTTTTGCTGTCAATTACCTCAGGCACGATGGATTTATGAAAAACACCGATTTTCAAAACTTTGGCTTTCAATACAAGCAATATTGGAAATACAAAAATTCGCAATGGGAAGCCCAAGTGGGTTACAACCAAAAAGCCTTTGGAGCCCAAGCATTTTACTCTACCCGATATCCTTTTCAATATGAACAAACCCGTATGCTTACTGGCAATGCCAAATGGAAATGGGCCAGCGACAAACTCTCGCAAAAAGTTCAATTGTACTACCGTGGGCACAGCGATCGATTTGAATTATTCAGACAAGGAGATGGGTGGTATCAACGCTCGAACGATTATTTCGTAAATAGTGAAAATGACACCGCAAAATTTGCCCCTGGCGTTTATTATCGCAATCACAACTTTCATATAGGCCAATCAGCTGGAGCAGAATATGCTGCCACGTATGCACTCAGCAAGAGCAGTCGCATACATTTTGGCTGGGAGAGCAGGTATGAATCTGTATTGAGTAATGTTTTGGGTGAGTCGATGGAAGATAGAAAATTTTTCTTTGCCGACTCCGAGGCTTTTTTTACTGCATTTGCTTCTAGAATCAATCACTCGGCCTACTTCGATTATTTAAAACAATGGAACAAGTGGAGTTTTAGCGGTGGATTAACCTTAAATTTTAATACCGATTTTGCTCCGGCTTGGCTGCCAGGTGCCGAGTTGTTGTATAAAATAAACACCAAAAGCCGTGCATGGATCGGTTATAATCAATCTTTTCGTCTGCCTACTTATACCGATTTATACTATAGAATAGGTGGTGCACAAGGCAGTATTTTATTACAACCCGAATATGCACAAACCACCGAGATAGGCTATCGATACATGAACTCCCGAGTACAATGGAACCTATCCGCATTTGCACGCCTAGGAAGCAACTTGATAGACTGGATAGTAACGCAAGAAGAGCCTGATTTACTGCAAGCTGCCAACCTCACCGAAGTTTGGGCATTTGGGTACGACAGCAGATTGAGTATAGCTACAGGCAATAAATACGTAAAAAACATCACCTTGATCAGTCAATGGCAAGATTTACAAAGCTATCAAGAGGGATTTACCTCATTGTATGCATTGGATGTACTCGCACACAAGCATGGAGCCATATTTAATCTATTGATATACAAAAATTTAACCCTAAACATAGCTACACGCTACGAAAGTAGAAAGGGGAGTTTTCGCAATTTTGACAATCAAGTGATTGCCTATCCCGATGTTTGGCTAATAGATGCAAAAATTGCATGGACAAAAACCAAGTGGGAAATCTATGCAGAGGGGCTCAACCTCCTTGATCAGCAGTATTTTAACAGAGGCAACATACCCATGCCAGGAGTGTGGATAAGAGGCGGATTTATAATAAAAATCATCTAAAAATCTCGTCCTTCGAGGCATTGATCTATTGCCTCACGCACCAAATCATATTCGTAGCCTTTGGTAAGGATATAATTGACGGTTTTATACTTTTTTTGGTATATTTTTTTTTCGTTTGTTTTTTCAAACTTCCACAATACGATACGTTTTAGATTTTCAAGGTATTCTTCATCATCAATGGCTTGTAGCCCCAGATTGATACAAGGTTCAGAGATGCCTTTTTGCTTGAGGTGGTGTTTTATTTTGATGCGTCCCCAACCCTTAATGC
>CAYZUZ010000031.1:0-9640 GCA_964481795.1 uncultured Cryomorphaceae bacterium | reverse complement strand
CAGTTTTTGCGAGAAGTTTAAGAGTTAGATGCCTATATCTGCTTAATTTTGGCCTTTCAATTAAATTAGAATGGATTTAAATAAAGACATACCCTCTTTAGAAGTTCACAATCTTACAGCAAGCTATCAGCGTAGGCCCGTGCTGTGGGATGTAGATTTTACCATGCCTCAGGGTGCATTGATAGGGATAGTGGGGCCTAATGGCTCAGGAAAAACTACTTTGCTCCGAAATGTGATGGGCTTGATGAAACCCGATAGCGGCTATGTGAAAATTTTTGGAGAAAATCTGAATAAAATACGCAGTAGAGTAAGCTATGTTCCTCAGCGCGAAAGTGTTGATTGGGATTTTCCGGCCAATGTAATGGATGTGGTACTGATGGGCAGGTACACACCCAAAAATATTTTTAAAAGAACCAGCAAAGAGGATAAGGAAATAGCCATTCAATCACTTGAAAAAGTAAACATGCTTCCTTTTGCCAAAAGGCATATCAGTCAGCTTAGTGGTGGGCAACAGCAAAGGGTGTTTTTGGCTAGAGCATTGGCACAGCAAGCCGATATTTATTTTATGGATGAGCCTTTTGTGGGTGTAGATGCAGCCACGGAGGAGAGCATTCTCAAGCTGCTTACCGAAATGAAAAGTACGGGCAAAACTGTAGTGATTGTTCACCATGATTTACAAACGGCTTATGAATATTTCGATAATATTATTTTGCTCAATACCCGCTTGGTAGCTGCCGGCCCCACGCGTGAGGTGCTTACGCCAGAATTACTGCAAGAGGCTTATGGTGGCAAGCTTACCGTACTGTCGCGCATCAGCGAACTCATGGCGCGCAAGGATTTTCCGGCTCGAGAAAAGGGTATGGAGAAAATGTAATGGAGTTGCAATAAATGATATAAGACTTCAGATGCTGAGCTATAATTTTTTAATGGTTTTGTTGGGCAGTGTATTGCTAGGTGGCGTAGCCAGTTTGGTGGGATGCTTCACCTATTTGCAGCGCAAATCACTGGTCAGCGATGCTGTTTCTCATTCCATTTTACCCGGTATCGTATTGGCTTTCATCATCACGGGCAATAAAAATCCGTGGGTGCTTACGGTAGGTGCTTTTGCTTCTGGTGCTGCCTCTTTGTACGCTATCCGATTGATTCAGAGGTATTCTTTTTTAAAAATAGACACTGCTATTGCTTTGGTTCTTTCTATTTTTTTTAGCGTTGGCATGCTCATGCTCAGCAAAGTGCAAAATTATAAAAGCGGGAGTCAGGCTGGATTGGATCAAATTTTATTTGGCAAAGCAGCAGCCCTGCAACAACAAGATTTGATATCCTATTTGATACTCGCTGCACTTTTAGGCCTGTGTTTAATCCTTTATTTTCCTTCTTTAAAACTATACACCTTCAATCCAGATTTTGCTCAAACCAAAGGTATATCTTCTTCATTTATGGAATTCCTGCTTTCAGGTTTGATCATTACCGCGGTCATATTAGGTGTACAAAGTGTAGGCTTGGTGCTCATGGCCTCGTTGCTTATAGTGCCTGCTTCTATCGCTTTGATGTGGGCTGGCAGCTTGCGCTCTATGATGTGGATTTCCTTTGCCATTGCGGTTTTCTCTTCTTCTATTGGCGTGTTTTTTTCCGCTCAGTTTTCAAAAATGCCAACCGGACCATTGATTGTATTGGCCATGCTTTTGCCCATGACTTTTGCCATACTTTTTGCTCCTGAAAAAGGAATTCTAAAGCGCTACAAAACTCAAAATCAAAATAAAATAAAAATATTATCAGAAAATCTGCTCAAAGTATTTTACCATATGCATGAGGCAGCCTCTCGTGTGTATCACCCTCTTCAGGCAAATGAAATTATGGCCAAAAGATCCTTTAGCCCAAAAGAATTTCAGAAGGGATTGGATTTTTTACTCAAAAAACACTGGTTGCTCAAATTGGAGGGAGGTTATCAATTGAGTGAATCGGGCAAAATAGAAGCCCGAAGGGTTGTACGTCTGCACCGCCTTTGGGAATTGTATCTGAGTGAAAAGTTATCTTTTGCCTCCGACCATATACATGGCAGCGCAGAAACGATAGAACACTTGATTACCCCCGAATTGGAAGCCCAATTGCTTGAAGAATTGGATTACCCCAAGCAAGACCCTCATCAAAAAAGAATTCCTTACAACCCAGGTAAATATGGAAATTAGTGTATTGATTACTGCTATTTTTATTGCACTCAGTTGCGCATGGGTAGGCAGTTTTTTGCTTTTTCGCGGCTTGGCCATGATGGGCGATGCCTTGTCGCATACGGTATTGCCTGGTTTGGTATTGGCCTACCTCATCAGTGGTAGCCGGCACAATATTGCCATGCTGATAGGTGCATCGGTGGTAGGATTACTGAGCTCTGTAACAATTGAGTGGCTGAGTAAAAAAATGCGGGTAAAAGGCGATGCAGCCATAGGATTGGCCTACACTTCTTTTTTTGCATTGGGTTTAATTTTGATTACCCAGTTTACAGCCAGTGTTGATTTAGATCAAGATTGTGTGCTTTATGGCGAATTACTTTACATTCCTTTCAATACCTTTACTTGGCTCAATATCCAATGGGGACCAGGCGCTTTGTACACCTCCGGCTTTGTGTTTTTATTGGTGCTCACAAGTTTAATTTTGGGTTATAAAGGCTTAAAAATCACAAGTTTTCAATCGGAATATGCAGCTTCATTGGGGCTTCAAATTGCCTTTTGGCACTATGGATTGATGGGTATTACAAGCTTGGTAACGGTCTTTTCATTTGAATCGGTGGGCGCCCTACTCGTGGTAGGATTTTTAGTAATACCAGGCGCTTGTGCTTGGCTTCTTTTTAAAGATTTAAAAAAACTACTCATTGCAGCAGGAATTGTTTCGATTCTTTCATGCTTATTGGGTTATGGGCTTGCACTGGTGCTCAATACAGCGCTTGCCCCTGCCATAGGCACTACTATGGGAGCCTTTTTTCTGCTCGCTTTTATTATGCACGTAATCCTTGCCAAGGGCATGAAAAACAAATTACATTGAACCTGAAATAGGTATTAAAAGTAAAAATCATTGAATACGAACGCAAAGCGATATGATTGAAATAAAACCCATTATGAAGTCTTGACACATCATCCAAGTTGAAAAACCAAGCAGAATTTTCAACAATAAAAAAGCCCCAACCATAAAAAATGATCGGGGCTTTCTTTATTCTAATTGTGATTCTAAACTTAATCTCTATTTCCTAAAAACATCATGATGTAATAGGCCAATTGAGTAACGGCTGCCAATGCAGCTACCAAATAGGTGTTGGCAGCCCATTTCAAAGCATTTTTGGCTTTATCGTGCTCGTAAGGGGTGGTGATTCCAGCACCTTCGAGCCACACAAGCGCTCTATCGCTCGCATCATATTCTACAGGTAAGGTAACCAGTGTAAAAGCAGTAATGATGGCCTGTGCAATAATTACAACCAAAAGAACGGTTTGAAAGGGAAACATTTGGAATGCAAATGCACCAAAAAGCATGGCCATAAATACAAAATTGATGGCTCTGGTGCTATAACTCACAAAGGGCACCATGGCCGAGCGAAACTCCAACCACTTGTAAGCAGTAGCGTGTTGTATGGCATGACCCACCTCATGAGCAGATACCGCAGCAGCCGATACTGAGCGACCATTATATACATCTGGTGAAAGATTTACAGTTTTATCGGCAGGGTTGTAATGATCGGTAAGTTTGCCTGGCACCGACATAATCTTTACATCATAAATGCCATTGTCGTGGAGCATTTTTTCTGCCACATCTCTACCGCTCATACCTGAGGGAAGTGGGATTTTTGAGTATTCCTCAAATTTGCTTTTCAAACGGTACTGAACCGCAAAGCCAACCAACATAAAAACAACAAGAATTACAATCATTTTTTTTTTTATTTAAAGTTTGACACAAAATTAATCAAACCACGTGCCCCACAAAGGTATCTGACGTTTTAGCTTTGTCAATAATTTATTAAATCGAAAATGAATAAACCTTTGATTTTGGTGTGTAACGACGATGGCATTACAGCACCAGGAATACGCAGTTTGATCGATGTATGTATCTCAATAGGAGATGTATACGTAGTAGCACCCGATAGTCCACAAAGTGGAATGGGACATGCCATTACCATCAATTCTACCTTGCGATGCGACCCTATCATCATCGAAAAAGATGCTCCACAGATAGAATATTCGTGTTCAGGCACCCCTGTAGATTGCGTCAAGTTGGCAGTAACTACCATTTTGCCACGCAAACCTGACTTGGTAGTATCGGGGGTCAATCACGGATCTAACTCCTCTATAAACGTGATATACTCAGGCACCATGTCGGCCGCGGTAGAAGGGGCCTTGGAAGGAATACCCGCCATTGGTTTTTCGCTGCTCGATTACTCTTGGGAGGCTGATTTTGAGCCTGCAAAACCATGGATGAAGCAAATCATACAACAAGTACTCAGCGAAGGCCTGCCCGAAGGCGTATGTTTGAACGTAAATATACCTAAAGCCAGCGATGAACCTTACAAAGGAATCAAAGTATGCCGCCAAGCACGTGCCAATTGGGAAGAGGAAATGGATATTCGCAAGGATCCTAGGGGCAGGACTTACTATTGGCTTACAGGCAAATTTGTAAACTACGACAAAGGAACTGATACCGACGAGTGGGCCTTGGCCAACAATTATTTATCGGTAGTTCCCGTTAGCTTCGATGTAACTGCCCATCATTACTTATCCAAATTAAGTCCTTGGGAACATGAACTCAACAAGAATGCAGCAGGATAGCAAATTAATTTTTTATATGTTATTGGCGTTAGCGATGGTATTGCCACTGTTGGCAATACCCATTGCTGCTGCCTTTTTACCCGATTATTACAGCCTACTACCCCTCTCCACTGATTATGTAAAAGCCATGAATTTCAGGATTTTGAGTCTTGGATTGCTGTTCAATGGATTGCTGTTTTTTACCTTGATAAAACTACATAAAGATGGATATGCCCAAGCCGTTTTGGCCGGCTCTGTATTATTTGTATTACTCGTAATTATTTACAGATACGTGTTATAAACTTATAATAATCCATTCATCTTGAATAGATTGTATAGCGTAGTATTGTAAATTAAGACAGAACTATGCCTCATATATACATCATAGCTGGAGAAGCCTCAGGCGACTTACACGCTTCCAATCTAATCAAAGCCCTAAAAACAGTGGGTTCAGATTGGAAGTTTTCTGGCTTTGGAGGAGATAAAATGGCTGCCGAGGGTGTGCATATCACCCAGCATTACCGCGAAATGGCCTTCATGGGGTTTTCTCAAGTCATTTTTAATTTGAGAAAAATTCTTGACAACATCAAAATCTGTAAAAATGACATTGAAACGCTCAGACCCGATGCCGTTATTTTCGTTGATTTTCCTGGTTTTAACTTACGTATAGCTCCTTTTGCCAAGTTACTTGGCATCAAAACAATCTATTATATCAGCCCTCAAATATGGGCCTGGAAAGAAAGCCGGGTAGTACAAATAAAACAGCATATCGATTTGATGCTCTGCATTTTACCCTTCGAAAAAGACTTTTACAAAAAACACAACTACTCTGTTGAGTATGTGGGTCATCCCCTACTCGATGCCTTGGAAAACTATGATTTTCCAGCCAAAGAAAATTTTATTGATACAAATCAACTTCAAAAAACCTTGGTGGCTCTGCTGCCTGGTAGTCGCAAGCAGGAAATCAAAGCTTTGCTGCCTACAATGGTGCAGCTTGCAAGCAAACATAGCGACAAACTCTTTGCTGTGGCTTGTTCACCCTCGCAAGATTTAGACTTTTATAAGAAAATAGCAGGCCATATTCCTGATAATGTACTGTGGATCAAAAATACTACCTACGGAATATTACATCACGCTCAGGCGGCTATAGTGGCCTCAGGCACTGCTACCTTAGAAACAGCATTAATTGGTACACCACAAATTGTCGTTTACAAGGGAAATTGGTTTAACTATTTCATTGCAAGAATTCTAATTAAAGTAAAATATATTTCCTTGGTCAATCTCATTGCAGATAAACCCTTGGTAACAGAGTTGATACAAGGTGAATACAACGTGGTATCGCTCCATAAAGAACTTAGTAAACTACTTGAAAACAAAGAACATACAGATAGATTAAGACTATCATATCAACATTTACGCAAACAATTGGGAGGTGCAGGAGCCTCGGCACGTGCTGCCCAGCTGATAAAAAATCTACTCCAATGAAACTAAAAATCTCTTTAACCTTATTTTTTATTTTACTGTATATCTTTTCATCGTGGGCAGCAGAAATCAAAGTAAAATTATTTTCTACCCAAGATGTTTCACAAACCTTGGTAGCCCCCAAAACCGGTTATTACTACTTAATTGCTTGCGATTTTGATTTTAATATAATTGATACCCTACTGGATATACACCAAGATGATACGGCTAAATTATTGAGCTTCAAACAGAAAGGCAAGTACACGCAGGTACATCTATCCAAAGAAGATTTAGGTGCTTATGAAGCTCTGATTTTAAGTGCCACTGATACAAGCGATAATTTCATCATCCATGTGAGCAATAAAGAGCGCTGGTACGACGGGCATTTGCGGATACGTGTTTTTAAAAATACTTTGCAAATTGTAAATCAAGTGCCTCTAGAACAATACGTTGCAGGAGTGGTGGAATCTGAAGGTGGCCGGTACAATGAACTGGAATACTTTAAAGCCCAAGCTGTTTTGGCACGCACCTTTGCCCTTAAAAACTGGAAAAAACACGTAAGCGAAGGCTATAATCTCAAAGATGACGTCAGTTCACAAGTTTATTTTCACAGAGCCTACTACACACACGCCCCTATGATTTATGAAGCGGTAGCCGCCACCCGCGATTCGGTGTTGGTGCTGCAAGAAACTTGTAAACCTATTCTGGCTGTTTTTCATGCCAATAGCGGTGGCCAAACAGCCAATTCTGAGGAAGCGTGGCAAAATAAGGTCGCCTATTTGCGCTCACAACCCGATCCTTATAGCGTGGGCAGACCTTCGTACCAATGGACAAAAAAGGTACCCAAAGCGGAATTAGAAAATTATTTGGCTAAAAAATTGGGGATATCTGTAAACGCTGAGCTCAAGGAGGCCATTGCTCAATTTGAGCAACCCAAGCGCAAAAGCGTTTTTACCTTCAAAGGAAAAACAGTGCCCCTGCGCGATGTCCGTTTTGCATTCAAACTGCGTTCTACTTTTTTTTCTATCACTGAAGAGGGCGACTTTTACACAATAAATGGCCTTGGTTATGGGCATGGAGTGGGTCTTTCACAAGATGGAGCAATAAATATGGCATCTAAAGGTTTTACATATCAAGAAATCCTCTACTTTTACTACAACCAAGTAGAACTAGAAAATTACCGCTACTTGGAGGATGCCGATGAATATCTCAAGCCTCTGGATACCTAAGATTTTAGCTGCCTTGCTACTAGCTATAGTATGCGGGCGAATGGGCTTTGCACCTCAATGGTCGAGCACTTTGTATCTGTTTTTGCTATTAGGTTGTTTGGTTTTATACTTCGTGGTTCCTTTTAAAAACCTCAAAATCAGTCTTGTTTTTTTATTTGTATTTATTTTGGGTTTGATGCGTTCTCACGAAGCTGGCATTTATCCCTATAATGTTGATTTTGATACAACTACACATTCAAAATCTGATAGCATGGCCTTGCAAATAGTAAGTGATGTGCAAGTGAAAGAAAACATAGCGAGGGCCACCGCTTTGCTACTACGCATCAACGACAGCACGCTTGTAAATCCCAAAAAAGTTTTACTGAGTCTATTGCGCGATAGCAGCGAAATTAAAGGATTTTTACCTGGCAGTCAGGTACTTATGGTAGGCGAACTCAGTCCACTTCAAAACAGTGAAATACCCGGTGCCTTCTCTTCCAAAGAGCATTTTAGCAAAAAAGGCCTTCATTTTAGAGCCTTGGCAAAACCGGGAAAATGGATGCTTATAGCCTCTGACTCAAATGCTCCCTTTGCCATGACCCGATGGAGCAGACGCGTACAAGAATTGGGCTTGCAAAAAATCAGAAAATGGCCCGGTGAAACAGCCGAAAAACAAGTATTAACAGCGCTACTGCTAGGCAACAAAGACGAATTAGATCCTGAAATCAGCAAAGCCTTTAGTCAAACTGGCTTGATTCATATTTTGGCGGTTTCAGGTCTGCATGTAGGCATCATCTTTTTGGTTTTGAACACCTTGCTGCGGTACTGGTTCTGGCGCCCCAAACACCGATTTGTTCGGTTTATAGGAATTTTAATCGGATTGTGGATTTATGCGTTCGTAAGTGGCTTGTCGCCCTCTGTGCTGCGTGCCAGCCTCATGTTCAGCTTTTTAACCTTAGGGGGCGTATTGTATCAAAAAGGTAATATCTACCAAACATTAGCACTTTCTGCATTTATCCTATTGCTCTATCAGCCAGGTTTTTTATTTCAAATCGGATTTCAGTTAAGTTATATAGCCGTTTTTGGTATTGTATATCTACAACCCACTATTTATCAGGCATTTGTATTCAAAACTTGGCTTTTTGACAAAGCTTGGCAACTGCTTTCAGTTACCCTAGCAGCACAAATTTTTACCTTGCCGCTCACCTTGTATTACTTTGGTATGTTTCCTATATACTTTTTAATAAGCAACTTAATAGTACTGCCTGCGGTACCGCTGGTAGTTGGCAGCGGATTAGCAGTGTTATTAATACAAGCGGTAATACCTGCGTGGAACCTTCTTGGGTGGATACCCATAGGGCTGGCCAAAGGAATCTATTATATCACACAATATATCAGCTATTTACCAGGCTCATACGCACAAGGACTCTACATAGATTCTACCACGATGACACTGCTTTCATTATTTGTTTTAAGTTTATCCATAGCATTAAAAAACGCTCATAAACAATGGCTTACTATTTCATTTGCGTGGTTGGTGCTTATTCAAGTGCAAACTATTTACAAAAAAAAGACCCAATTAGAAGAAGTATTTATAGCTGATATCCAATTGGGTTTTGGGCATTTTTTACACTTAAAATCTGGTAGTCAACACGAATTTGTAGCTTTTGATATACACGAAAAATGGAGAGATTACTATGGTTTTTATTTAGATAAGTATCTTAACAGCAAAGGTTTTGGTGAAAAATACGAGCTACACGAATTGGGCAATCGTTCACTGAGGATTAACTTAAAAAACCGAAACTTATTGGTAGCCAAAAACCTTGATAGATCAGCAATACAAGATGCTGATTGGCTCCTTATCGACCAATTGAGATACAAGGATTTAAAATGGCTGAGCAACAAAGACAGTCCCAAACCCAAAATATGGACAAGCAGTAAGCTCGATAAATCAAAAATGTATTTGAAAAAAAAACAAATTGACAATTTGCCCCCCATAGAAGAATTAAAACTACATTCTTATCGCGTAATTTGGGAGTAAAATTTTCGACTAAAATTTTAAACTCGTTTTTGAATCATCAAAAAAGGAATATTTAAAACTAAAGAATAATCTTATTATTTTTGATTTTAAAGCAAGTATTTATCTTAAAGAAAATGTGGGTTTATTTTTAAATAAACTTTTTTTAAGAA
>CAYZUZ010000030.1:210-9854 GCA_964481795.1 uncultured Cryomorphaceae bacterium | reverse complement strand
GGGTCGAAATTGAAATTGAGTATTTTCAATTAAAGAATACAGAAAATTTGAATGCACTCATTCAACATCAGAACGCAACTTTTGCTGTATTTCCAAATGAGAAAGGCACTTTGATAGAGTGTAAACAAGGCACAAAAATTCTAGTTCCAAGTAATGCTTTCGTGGATGCTGAGGGCAATACGGTTGAAACTAATGTGTATATGCAGATTGACGAAGCATTAGATTATAAAAGTATGATTGCTCATGGACTTTCTACCTTGAGCGAAGGCATAATACTACAAACGGGAGGAATGCTCAGGTTGGGCGCTCAAGATGATGCAGGTAATGAACTTCAATTACAAAGTAATCTACAAATAATTGTGCCCACCGAAAATGAAGAAAGTGGAATGACGGTATTTACTTCTGAATCAGGTGATAATTGGACCAATACCCGAAAGCCCGTACAGAATGATTTCAATTTTGAATTCAACGAAATTCAACCTTTTTTCTATCCTGTATTGGATTCGATACCACAGTTTCGCTACTCAGGCCCGCCACCACCAATGGCACCTAGAAAGTTTAACAGCCCAAGAAAACCTCTTCCTCCGGTATACAAAGCCCCCAAAATCAACTGGTATACTTGGAATAAAAAAGCTATGCAAGAAAAAGCAAAACAAGAACAGCAAAAAGCAAATGCTAAATATGAATTGAATTTGGGAAGATATCACGAGCGCCTGAATGCCTATGAACAAAATGAAATCATGTATCCAAAATTGTTGAGGGAGTATGAAGCAGAACTCACAAATTATTGGCAAAATAGACAATCAGATAGTCTGGCATTTATGGAGTCTGAAGAGGTTTTGAATATATACAATATGAATAAAATTGCTTATGAAAATGGATTGAGGAATCATGAAATAAATTATAAAGCCTGGCTAGAACGAAAGCGTATCGCAATGAACAATTATGTAGAAGAAAAGAGGGCTTTGAACTTAGATGTTAGCAATGAATTTACTGCATTTTATGTGATGAATGTATCAGATTTGGGATGGATAAATATTGATAAATTTTACAACACCAATGAACGGGATATGATGTTTGTAGAAATTGAAAAAGTGGATCAAGATGCGAAAGTTCAGTTGATTTTTAATAATATAAAATCAGTACTTTCCTGTAATGTGAAACCAGACGGAAATGTGGTAAGTCCCTCGTTTCCTAAAAATCAACCAGCAGAAATATTTGCTTACAAAGTAAAAGAAGGTAAAGTATGGGTTGCCAAAGAATCGGTAAAAAGAAAGAAAATTTA
Organism: uncultured Cryomorphaceae bacterium; assembly: GCA_964481795.1. Taxonomy (GTDB): domain Bacteria; phylum Bacteroidota; class Bacteroidia; order Flavobacteriales; family Schleiferiaceae; genus CAYZUZ01. The sequence continues at coordinate 8,569 of CAYZUZ010000030.1, read as the reverse complement.
TCGATTGAATTATAAGGAGGTAACTATGGAAGAGCTCGGAGAGATGCTCAGTAAAAGTTGATGGTTTTTACAAGGAAGTAAATTATTCATCGATTAAATGAACATAATTAATTACATCCATGAAGTTTGTTAATTGACTCAGTCAAGAATTGTAAAGTCAAATTATCTTACAACCCCGATATAATGATAGTAAAATATCTAGAATTAAAATTTCATTTGAAGTCGGAGTTTTAGGAGGTTTTTCTTTTTAACTTTTCAATCAACTTGAGCAGCGGATCTCTATTCTTCGCTTCATGATAAAACTTGGGGAGTTTTTCGAGGAGTGTAAAATGCGTTCTGTCTGTATGCTCGCGCAATTTCGCACCGATGTAGGCTTCTAAATACTTCAAATGCTCTAAATTATAAGCCCAAAAGGTTTGATTTTTGAAGGGCGCTGAAAACCATAATTTGGCTCCAAAATAGCCGTGTGCCGCTTGAATAAATTCATAAGTGGTTCCATTGGTGTAAGGCATTTGAGTAGTTTCTTCCTTGTGATAACCGCAATTCGAACAAGTGAGTCGCGCAGATTTAGTTTCTGCAAATCTGCGTGCAAAAGCCTGATTTTGGCATTGCGGACAATGCACCCACACTTCCACTTGAAAATCTGAAAGGCGTTTGTTTTGGTCGGTAAAGCGGTTTTCTGACATTCAATTAATTTTCCAAATCCACCCCACGTTTGCCACCTAAATGCACCACTATATCACGTATGCTGAGTAATTCGCCTTTCTTATGCTGGCCTGCTGCAATAATTCATCATATTTACTTACAGAAAATACCTCGCAGTTTTTGTGTGAATGAAGTATAATCTTGTGTAAGATATCTCTATATAATGGGTGGTCTTCACATATGAGTATACACATGTGTCTGGCTTCTTAGTTACTTTATCTAAAATAGATGCTGCATGCTCACCATTTAACCTGTTGTTTAAAATTATTTAAACAACATTTTTTTCATCAATGAATGTGTATAATAAGTTGTTTTTCAAATACCTTCCCGTATACGACTCTTCGCAATCCACAATTCTCTCGGGCGGACCAGCATAGACTAAGTAGCCACCGGCTTCACCTCCTTCCGGACCTAAATCAATGACCCAATCGGCACATTTTATTACATCGCCATGGTGTTCAATCACAAAAATGGTATGCCCTTTTTCGAGCAGCGCATAGAAGGATTTCAGTAACTTTTTTATGTCGTGAAAATGTAAACCTGTGGTGGGCTCATCGAAAATGAATAAAGTTTTGTCGCTCTGACTGCCTTTGCTTAAAAATGTGGCCAATTTTACCCTTTGTGCTTCACCACCTGAAAGGGTTGATGAGCTTTGTCCTAGTTGAACATACCCCAAACCTACATCTTGTAAGGGTTTTAATTTTTGTGCTATTTTATTTTCGTTGGTTTGCGTAAAGAAATTAATGGCTTCATCTACTGTAAGTTTCAATACATCGCTGATGTTTTTTTCATGAAATTTTACCTCTAACACTTCTCTTTTGTATCGTTCGCCATGACAGCTTTCGCATATGAGGTTTACATCGGCCATAAACTGCATTTCGATGGTAACTGTGCCCTCGCCCTCACAAGTGTCGCAGCGTCCACCAGCTACGTTGAACGAGAAGTGCTTGCCTTTGTAGCCTCTTAATTTTGAAATCTTTTGCGAGGCAAATAATTCTCGTATGTCATCAAAGGCTTTTAAATAAGTAACTGGATTGCTCCTACTAGATTTTCCTATAGGATTTTGATCTACATATTCTACTTGTTTTATATTTCCTAGATTACCCTCAACACCCTCGTGTTTTCCTGGTCTATCGCCAAATCCTTGTATTTCTTTTTGTAAAAGTGGATACAGAATTTTGTTTACTAAAGTTGACTTTCCTGAACCAGAAACTCCACTTATGGCTACAAAACATCCCAAAGGAAAGCTTACATCAATATTCTTGAGATTGTTTTCGTGTGCGCCCTTAATGGTAAAAAAGTTTTTGGGTGTAATCTTTTTAGAGGGTATTTCAATGGTTTCATTACCCGTGAGATAAGCTCCTGTATGACCGCTCGTAGCTGTGATGTTTTGGGGTGGCCCTGCGTAAATGACACTTCCGCCTGCCGTACCTGCACCCGGACCAATATCAATCAGGTACTGCGAGGCCCGCATGATTTCTTCATCGTGCTCCACTACAATGACGCTGTTGCCTAGTTTCTGTAAGGATTTGAGCACGCCTATCAAATTATGGGTATCTCTCGGATGCAAGCCTATACTGGGTTCGTCTAGTATGTACATACTGCCTACTAGGCTGCTTCCCAACGCGGTACTGAGGTTGATGCGCTGCGATTCGCCCCCTGATAGTGTATTGCTAGCGCGATCTATAGTGAGGTATCCTAAGCCTACTTGTATCAAATAACCCAAGCGATTTTTAATTTCAATCAAAAGTCTTTCTCCTGTTTTTTGCTGATATTCATTGAGTTGCAAATCACTTATGAATTCTAGTAAATCTGTGGCAGGCATTCTACAGAGTTCAGCCAATGATTTTCCCTGGATTTTTACATAGGAGGCTTCTTTTCGCATTCTGCTGCCTTTACAATCGTGGCATTTGGTTTTACCGCGAAATCTACTTAGCATCACCCGATATTGAATTTTGTGGGTATTGCTTTCTAAATCTTTAAAAAAATCGTGAATTCCACCAAAATATTTACATCCATTCCACAAAAGATTTCTTTGCTCTTCATTGAGCTCTTTGTAGGGTTTATGAATAGGAAAATCTACTTTGTATCCTTTGTGCAAAACCTCATCGCGCCATTCAGATAGCTTTTCGCCTCGCCAAGGAACAATGCAATCTTCATAAACTGATAAATTTTTATTAGGCACTACGAGGTCTTCATCAATGCCAATGACTTGTCCAAATCCCTCGCAAGTAGGGCATGCTCCGTAAGAAGTATTGAAACTAAATAGGGCAGGGGAGGGCTCTTCAAAGCTCATTCCATCGGCTTCAAATAGATTGCTGAAGCTGTGTTCATGTATTTTTACGCCTTCAATAATTTTGATAGAACAAGAGCCTCTGCCTTCAAAAAATGCGGTTTGTATAGAATCAGCAAAGCGCTGACGGTCTTCATCGTTCAGAGCGCCACATACACCTCGGTCCATGATGACTTCTGGATTTTTGGGTTCTTGGAGTGTTTGTAAATCTTCTAATTGTAGTATTTTACCATCTACAAAAGCGCGCGAATATCCTTGTTGAAGTAGTATTTTCACTTGGTCGGCTATAGATCTCCCTTGTTTGTTTATCTCAAAACACAACAAAAATCTTTCTCCTACATATTGATTTTCAATAAAATGGATGACATCATTCAGGCTGTGTTTCTTTACAATACTACCACTTATGGGTGAATAGGTATTTCCCAAGCGGGCAAATAATAATTTTAAATAATCGAAAATTTCTGTACTAGTACCTACGGTAGATCGCGGATTGCGGGTGCTTACTTTTTGCTCTATGGCTACAGCCGGAGCGATGCCTTGTATGTAATCTACCTCTGGTTTGTTGAGCCTGCCCAAGAATTGCCTTGCATAGGAGCTCAAACTTTCTACATATCTTCTTTGACCCTCGGCAAACAAAGTATCGAAAGCCAGCGAAGACTTGCCGGAACCCGATAATCCGGTGATTACCACAAAGCTATTTCGCGGTATAGCTACATCAATATTTTTTAAATTGTGAGAACGAGCTCCTTTTATAAGTATATAGTTTTTAGGACTTAAGCCCTCAAAGTCTGCCATGTGTCAATGATTATAGGTAATTAAGCAAAAATAGGTACTTAAAGTTTTTATTTAAGTCCTATTGAGGCCTTGATTTTTAAACCTTTTATCTAACTACAACCGATAACTCAATGTTCCAAAAAATCCGCGTCCATCAGAGGGTATAATGCCAGGTCCTGGGTAGCCCTCTGCTCTGCGGGTAAAGTACATTTGATTAAACAAGTTGTTGATGCTGAATTCGATACCATATCTTTTGTATTGATATTGCATACTCAAGTCGGCTACTTGATACGCAGGAATGATGCCTTCAACGGCTGTGGCCGAGCGGAAAGCATTGGTAGCATCGGTATAATGCGCAGCCATGTGCGAAAACTGAAACCCAACCTTGAAATTTTTGAATCGAGCTTGTGTGCCCGTACGCAGCATCACGGGCGGCACCATTTCTACTTGCTTGCCTTGTATGCTTTTGTCTTCTGTGTTGATGTAGCGCGCATTAACATAAGCCGCGTTGATAAAGACAGTCCATTGCCATTCGGTGGTGTTTTTTTTGAAATACTGTAGCAGGTTGATTTCTCCAAAAAATTCAAATCCCCAATTGAGGGCATCCGAAATATTACCTCTGAAACGATAATCGAGGAAAAGTGGAGGCTGATCGGCTCTTAAAACTTGACCAATTTTATTGTTGTAACGAACCAAAAATGCTGTAAATTCTGTATTAAAAAAGTTTTCCTTTTGAGCTCTTAATCCCAAATCTGCCGTAAATCCTGTTTCATCTTGAATGTTGGGGTCTACGCGGAAATTGGGATTGATTATTCGAATATCGCTGAAGTTGATAGCGCGGTAATTTTGGGTGATGTTGGCATAAATAGCTAATCGCTTATTGTATTGATATTGAGAGCCTATGCCCAAGATGAAAAAGTCTCTTTCGCGTCCCATTTTTTCATCAGTTCTATTTTCAACTATTATATTGCCCGCACCATCCAATACCCTTTGCTTATAATATCCTTGTGCGTAGGTGCCAATATACTCCCAGCGAATACCCGGTGTAATACTCCATTTTTGGTTCACTTGGAAGATGTTTTCTACAAATATGCTTACATTTTGATTATTGAAGATATAATCAGAGTTTTCTAAGTTGTTTGGATTTAGATAGATGAAATCAGGGCTTTTTTGATTATTGGCATCGCCTTGTCTTGCCGTAGTAGTTCCATTGTAAGCACGTGTACCCACAAGCAGTGTTTGTTTTTGATTACCAAGCATATATCGATGCAGCAGGCGCGTCTCGTTGCCTATATTTTTAAATTCACCACGAATCATCGTTCTATTTCCTCCAAAATCTACCACATTGATGCGTTCCAAATTACCTAGAGCATCGCGCTGCGCAAGCAAGCCAAAATTTCGGATGTTGATTTGTGTATTTTCGCTGAATTCGTAGGTGAAATTTAATGCAAACATGTTCCAATCAACTGAAAACCAATTTCTATCTCTAAATGATTGTCTCGGATTTTCCTCAAAGTTTCTATCGGTAAGTCCTCCCGGCTGCTGTGCTAAATAGCTCATTTTGGTCCATTCCAAATCTATTTTTAGTTTTTGCGTGGCCTGATATTGTATTCCTGCAAATGCATTGAAAGCATCAAAGCCCGAATTGGGCCTGAAACCATCACCTCGCTTGTATTGTACATAGCTGTAATAGTTTAACTTGCCTTTGGCTAAGGTGCCGCCTACACTATTAAAACTGTTGAAAAATCCCCACGAACCTGCTGTTTGTCGGGTGGTAAATTCAAACGGTTTATCTCTTGGGCCTTGTTTGAATCTAAAATTGAGCATACCGCCAAATTGAGTTCCGTATTGTAGCGATGCTGCACCCCGCACCAACTCTATGCGCTCCAAAGTTTCTACGGGAGGCGTGTAGTAACTTTCGGGATATCCCAAAGCATCGGCTGAGATGTCATACCCGTTTTGCCTCACATTGAAATTGGCCGTTCTATTGGGCGAAAGTCCTCTGCCACCTATGCCGAGTTGTAGCCCTGCTCCATCGCTTTCCCAGATATTGAGGCCTGTAATTTTACTGTAAACTTGGCGGGCGTTGTTGGTGGCTGTGTTAGCAGATATTTCTGATAGTTCAATAACTTCTGTCTTCTTGCCCTCATAGAGTCCAAAGTTTTCTACGGAAAACAACTTACTCCTACCAAAATTTTTGTTTTTTTTGCTTATTACTTCTACGTCTTCAAGTTTTTGACCTAAATCTACCAACTTGATTTTGAGTATAACCTCAGTTTCTTGAAGGTCAATTTCTTGCTTAATGCTTTGTTTTCCAAAGTAATAAAAAACTAAAAGGTGTTTTCCGTAGGTCAATGACTTTGAAGTAAAAATGCCAGAATCATTGCAAACAATTGCTACAGGATTTCCATCAATAAAAACCTCCGCCCCATTTAAATATTTACCGGTTTCTGTACATATAATCTGGCCTTTGATGATGCCTGATTGTGCATTCAAAGTATATGTAGGTAGGCAAAAAAGTAAACTCAAAAAAAGTAAGTATGTAGGAGAAATATTTTTCAATAGGGGTAAGGGTTAATCCAATTTTTGGGTTTGAACCTGTCTTTTTCTTTCATCAAATCTCTTTTTGGGTCAATGAGTAGTTGGCTGGGTCTGGCGTTTAGAGTTACATATACTTCGGCTCTTACTTCGGGTTTATGAACGCCCATTTTTTCGTAATAATTACCCAAAAAATGAGCAAATTGCAAAATCATATCAGGCTGAAAAGACATTTGTTTTTCTTGATGTGGATTTAAAAACTCGGAGTTGACCACCACACCTTCTCGTCCGGTTTGGGTATCTTTTACATAAAATGTGGCTGTACCTGCTTTTTCCATCAACATAACACGCCACGAGAAACGGTAACCTTCTTCGGTCCAGAATAAATTACCTGAATACAAAACATACCGCCACGGAAATACGAGCTGAAAAAGTACAAAAAGTATATAGAAACTGTGGAGCAATGGAGTAAATTTTTTCCTTGGAATTAAAGGCGTTTTTTTATGCCGCAAAGGTATCCATCTTCTGATCCACTTTTGCTGCCATTCATCTGAAAAGAAAATTAATGTAATACCTATCATTACCAAAGGAAACACTCCAATTTGAAACATAATTCCTGTAAGGGTATGAAATATAATTACTGTGATATACGCCCATTTTCGGGTGGGTTTGTAGAGCAAAAATAAGATGATGAATGTATCGTAAAGCATTCCAAACCAAGAGAATAAATAAGGGGTGAATTGCCAAGTGAATAGGGGTCCAATCAAGGGGAGTTGGTCGTGTGCAGGTACCCAAATTTTTAAAGGTAGTGCTTGGATCAACCAATCATAATTGATTTTAGCCAGACCTGCATACACATATAATATTGCAATGTGTATTTGTATAATCAATAAGGCTATACGTGGAATTTGTTGCGTTTTTACAGGATAAAATGGACTGATGTGGGCAGGTGAAAAAATCAACAAAAAACTAATAATGCTTACAAAATAATAATGGTTTAAATAATAGGTGAGGTCTATTAGTTCGGTGTAGCTAAAAAGTACGAAAAAAGCTATTGCGGAGGCTCTATACAGCCATCCTTGTAGAAGCATAATGCCCAATGCAGCAAGTATCATTAAGATATGCATCAGGTAAAGCATTTGACTAGAAGGCACATTAACCCACTCAAAACCAAAGTATTTAAAATGAAAAAAGGGGTGTGCGTAGTGATCTTCAATCCACCCCAAATACATAAATCTTGCAGTGCTGAAAATCATCAGTGCCCCAAAAATCAATCGGAAACTGATTAATGGGGCAGCTGAAACTTCTTGTCTTAAAAAATTACGTAAGATATTGTATATCAATGATATATATTTTTAATCTCCATCGCCACTGCTAAACGTAATGGCAATACCCAACACAGAACTCATGTCGCTTTTGAAAAATCTTGTATGTCTTTGCAACTCTGTAGCCAACTGCTCCATAGGCTGAGGATTGAGGCGTACTTGCTCCGAAAGTGGCTCATTTTCAGGTATAAGTGAAAGGGTGTTTTTAACTACATCCCATTGGTTTATAGTTGATTCTACCAATGTAGGCCCACCCGTAACGGATTCTACATAGTTTTTAAATCCAATTCCCGATTCGCCATTAAAACCTTTTCCAAAATAAATATTTTCAATAGCCTGAATATGAAGTTTAAGAAAATGTAAAGTCATGCCTGAGTAATAAGCCTCTACCAACTGAGGTTCAGCTTGTGTTTGACCAGGACGTTTACCCAAAGGCAATTCTAATTTAAAGTTTTTGATGCTCTCAAAACTCTTTACAAATTCGTTGTAAAGTTCAGAGGTGCTACTACCTACATCCGTTCCTGCGTTGTTTATAAATGTGTTTTTGTAGCCTGATTCCCAGGCATTAACAATATTATCAACTCGGATTTTGATTTGGGCAGCACATTCTTTTATATACACCCAAGCAAATTCTTTATCCTGAATTCTATTGTAAACCTCTTGATTGCTAACTTCTATTCCGCCAAAAAGCAGGTATTCAAGCGCCAAAAATCCGCGCGCATCG
>CAYZUZ010000030.1:0-200 GCA_964481795.1 uncultured Cryomorphaceae bacterium | reverse complement strand
GGAAATGGCTGTTTCAATTTTGCTCTCAGAAACAGGAAAAGTAGCCACCTCTTGACTCAGCGCTTGACTCAAGCCTTGCGGTGACGCAGGACCTACATTAAAGGCACTTACATTTTGCCAAGCTTCATAGGCTTGTATCCATGCTGTTTGCAGGGTAACAATTCCTTCGACCGTGCTGTTGTTTTCAAAATTTGAAATAG
>CAYZUZ010000029.1:0-9920 GCA_964481795.1 uncultured Cryomorphaceae bacterium | reverse complement strand
AATGCCAACTCTACCATGCGAATGACCTATGGCCAAGTAGGAAGTTACAAACCTGCTGATGCGGTAAAATATCATTACCTCACTTACGCAGAAGGCATTTTACAAAAAGAAGACCCACAAAATCCGGAATTCATAGTACCTGAAAAACTTTCAGAACTGATACGCAAAAAAGATTTTGGATTGTATGCGGATGAAAATGGAAAACTCCCAGTGAATTTGATTTCAGGCAACGACATCACCGGAGGTAATTCAGGTAGTCCATTGATCAACGCCAAAGGCGAGCTTATCGGTTGTGCTTTTGATGGCAACTGGGAAGCCATGAGTGGTGACATCTTTTTTGAAGATAACTTACAAAGAACCATCTCAGTAGATTCGCGCTACATCCTATTCATTGTAGATAAATTAGCGGATGCTGGCCATTTATTGGATGAAATGAAATTGATGAAAAATGGGGTTCAAGTAAAAAGAGATGGCAAAGCCGTAGAAGCAGCCCCTTCGATGAACTAAAACCTTGTGTTTTCTTCATTATGATTTTAAAGAGCCCGACCATTTGTGTCGGGCTTTTAATTTTGAGCACCAACATATTTGTAATTACATTAGCCTAAAACTTCGGATATACATTGAAAATCTTAACCATAGTAGGAGCCAGACCACAGTTTATTAAATCAGGAGTGGTATCGGATGCACTCAAAAATCAAGGAATTGAAGAGTTTTTATTGCACACAGGGCAGCATTTCGATACCGAAATGAGTCAGTCATTTTTTGACGAATTACAACTCAAAAAGCCAGATTTTTTGTTTGAAAACAAACACAACCAGGCTACACTGCAATTGTCGCACATGCTGACAGATATTAACACGGCTATACAAAAATGCCAACCCGACTGGCTACTGGTGTATGGCGATACCACCTCTACGCTCGCTGGTGCTTTGGCAGCAAATAAATCGGGCATTCCATTGGCTCATGTGGAAAGTGGATTGCGAAGTTTTAACCGGCAAATGCCCGAAGAAATTAACCGAACCCTTACAGATGCCCTGAGTCAGATATGCTTTTGCCCTGATGAACAAGCAAAATTGCAGCTACAAATCGAAAATTCAACAGCAGAAATATTCGTTTCGGGAGATGTAATGCTCGATGTACAAAAAAAATTTCTACCCAAAAGCCTCAGCACGGAGCTACCTGTAGAAAAATTCGATTCCTTATTGACCTTACACAGAGCTGAGAACACAGATACCCACCTAAAACTACAAGAAATATTGAATGGATTGGCTCAGTTGCCCATTCAAGTCCTTTTCCCCGCACATCCTCGCTTAAAAAATTTATTAGAAAAAGTAAGCCTTCCTAAAAACATATTTGTAACAAAACCATTGAGTTACCTACAAATCTTAAAGGCATTACAACAATGTAACACCGTATTTACCGACTCAGGTGGTTTGCAAAAAGAAGCTTATTGGCTACAAAAACCTTGCATCACCTTGAGAGGTGAAACAGAATGGACCGACACACTCCAAGCTGGCTGGAACCAACTTTGTGATACCCAAAGCGATGCACTGATACATGCTTACAAGCACCTGAATCCTGGGATTTGGAAGGAGCTTTATGGCGATGGAAATGCCTCGCTTCAGATTGCGTCGGTATTTAAAACTATCTTTTAAATATGTTTTTAAAACCCTAAATACCTACAAAACTGTTTTTATACACTTGAACTCATAATATTTTTACAATGAATGCATTAGGAACCATATTTAAAATTTCCACCTTTGGCGAGTCGCATGGCGCGGCTATAGGAGGCGTCATTGATGGAATGCCCGCTGGTATTCAAATAGATGAAAAAGAAGTACAAAAAGCTTTAGATAGAAGAAAACCCGGACAATCAAGCATCAGCACACCCCGAAAAGAAAGCGACGAAGTTCAATTTTTATCAGGAATATTTGAGGGCAAAAGCACCGGTGCTCCCATTGCTTTTATGATGAATAACAGCAATCAAAAAAGTAAAGATTATGCATTGCTCAAAGATGTGGAGCGCCCAGGACATGCAGATAAAACCTACAATCAAAAATATGGCAACAGAGATTATAGAGGCGGTGGCAGGTCATCGGCTCGCGAAACAGCCAATTGGGTAGTGGGTGGTAGCTTGGCTAAAATGTTGCTTCCCAATGAAATAGAAATCCGAGCCCATGTGCATCAAGTACATGAAATAAAAACACCTGAAAATGCAGCGCTTCAATGGGATTATGTAGAAAAAACACCCGTTCGATGTGCCCACGAAGCAACAGCCTTAGCCATGAGCCAAGCCATAGAAAAAGCACGCGATGAAGGCGATAGCTTGGGAGGTGTTATTTATTGCGAAATATTGCATTGTCCTGTAGGATTAGGCGAGCCTGTGTTTGACAAATTTCAAGCGCGATTGGCCCATGCCATGCTCAGCCTCAATGCCGTAAAGGGATTTGAATACGGCCAAGGATTTGCAGCTGCACAGCAAAAAGGATCAGAACATAATGACACCTTTGATGCACAAGGAAACATGACAAACAACCTATCAGGAGGTTTATTGGGAGGTATAAGCAATGGCGAAAAAATTTATTTTAAAGTGGCCTTTAAACCTACCTCATCCATCAAAAAAGAACAAGTGGCACCCATTAAAAATGGTGGAAGCATTGCCTTACAAATAGAGGGAAGACACGACCCCTGTGTATTGCCTAGAGCAGTGCCCATAGTAGAAGCCCTTGCATACATGGTACTTGCCGACTTATACTTGCTCAGTAAATCTACTAAACCTTAATACATTGAAGCTAAAAATCGCCTTGCATTGGCAAATCATCATCGGACTGGTACTCGGTATTCTCTACGCATTTATCTCAAGTGCCTTAGGTTTTTCACAATTCACCACCGATTACATCACTCCTTTTGGCGATATTTTTATCAACCTATTGAAATTGATTGCAGTACCCCTGGTTTTGTTTAGCATTATTAGTGGCATTGCAGGGCTAGGCGATCCCTCAAGCTTGGGTAGAATGGGGCTTAAAACCCTTACTTTTTACATAGGAACCACCGTGATTGCGGTAGTTTTAGGTCTTGTTTTGGTCAATTTTTTTAAGCCCGGCAACATAGCCAATGAACAGAGTCTGCTAGAAAATAGAATTTCGTATGAATTATGGGCTAAATCAACACAAACTGTTATTTTAGATAAAAAATGTGTGAGCTGTTTACCCGAAAATAAGGCTCTTGTAGAAACCATAGCTCAAAGAGGCAACTATGCACTCGCTGATGAAAAAATTGCCGATAAGATGGAAAAAGCCAATCAAACCAAGGAGCGCGGGCCTTTGGCTTTTTTGGTAGATATGGTTCCTGACAACATATTCGTAAGTCTCAACAACAACTCGCTCATGCTTCAGGTAATATTTTTTGGGATATTTTTTGGAATTTCACTGCTTTTTATACCTTCTGAAAGCGCCCTACCTGTATCTCAATTCGTAAACGGAATCAATGCTGTATTCCTGAAAATGGTTGATTTTGTGATGCTCGCTTCGCCCTTTTTTGTATTTTGCTTGCTGGCAGGCACAGTAGCCCAAATGGCAGGAGACAACCCCAAGCAGGTACTTCAAATATTTAAAGGGTTGAGCACCTATACCTTGGTGGTGCTTTTGGGTTTGGGTTTAATGATTTTTGCATTTTATCCGCTTTTAACCAAAATATTCGTAAAAAGAATGGGTTTTCTTGATTTTTTAAAAGGCATCACACCTGCACAACTCTTGGCATTTTCATCCAGTAGCAGTGCCGCCACCTTGCCCGTTACGATGGAATGTGTAGAGAAAAATCTGAAAGTAGACAAAAAAATCACAAGCTTTGTATTGCCCATAGGCGCCACCGTAAATATGGATGGCACGAGTTTATATCAAGCGGTAGCGGTATTGTTTTTGGCACAAACACACATGGTTGATTTGAGCTTGGCACAACAGCTTACCATTGTACTCACAGCTACATTGGCCTCCATAGGCTCGGCAGCAGTGCCCAGTGCCGGTTTGATTATGTTAATAATTGTTTTACAATCTGTTGACTTGAATCCAGCGTGGATTGCCTTAATTTTGCCTGTAGATCGAATTTTGGATATGTGTAGAACGGTGGTCAATGTAACAGGCGATGCTGCCATTACCACCATCATAGCCGAAAGCGAAAGTATTGAAACTCAAACAAAATTATAAAAATGAAAAAAATCCTTAAAATTGCAGCCATTGCGTTGCTTGTTTTGCTTATTGCACTGATTTCTGTTCCATATTTATTCAAAGATCAAATTGTAGCCAAAATCAAGAAATTAGCCAATGATGAGTTAACGGCTACCATTGAATTTGGTGAGATAGACCTATCGCTTATCCGTTCTTTTCCAGATTTTTCACTTGAAATCAAAGACTTTAGCATTACGGGTGAAGGCGATTTTAAAAACATAGAACTTGCTCGCATTGCAAATTTTGCTTTCACACTTGATTTAATTTCAGTACTCAAAGGCGAGTCCATTCAAATTAAAAAAATTGGTTTAACTCAAAGCCATATTCACGTTATTGTTCTCGATAGTTTGAGAGCTAATTATCTCATTACCAAAGAAGATGAAATACTTGACGAACAAACCACAGAGGTTGAATCCAATACAGAATTTAGCTTAAAACTCAAAGAATACAGTTTAAAAAACTTCAACCTAATTTATGATGATCAAGAATCTGATATGTATGCCGAAATCGTGAACCTCAACCACAAAGGTTCTGGAAACTTCACTCAAGATATCGTGAATCTTATTACAAATACTAAGATAGAAAAACTCACCTTCAAATCGGAAGGAATTGCGCTTTTAAAAAATGTATCCGTTGACTCAGAATTTGGAATAAAAATAGACCAGTCCAAAAGTGAATTTACATTTTTAGAAAATTATATTCGCCTCAATGAACTACAATTAAACTTTGAAGGTGCGGTGCAACTTTTGGAAGAAACCATGGAGTTAGACATCAAATTTGATGCACCCAAAACAGCCTTCAGAAATATTATTTCATTAATTCCTGCGGTGTATTATCAAGATTTTTCGGCTTTAAAAACCAGTGGAGCAGCAAGTTTAAGTGGCTATGCCAAAGGGACTTATGATGGCCTGAGAGAACTATATCCCTCCTTTAACGTGTTTATGAACATCAAAGATGGATTTTTTCAGTATCCTGACCTGCCTGCAGCGGTTGAAAATGTGAATGTGGATATGCGTGTGAGCAATATGGGGGGCAGTCTGGATAATACGCTATTAAGTATTCCTACTTTTAAAATGAAAATAGCCGACAACCCCATTGAGGCAAAACTATCGTTGAGCAGCCCTTTGAGCGACCCATTTATTGATTTTGCATGCAAAGGAAAATTAGATTTAGGCAATATTAAAGACATTGTTCCTATGGAAGAAAGTGTACAACTTTCTGGACTTATTGAATCAGACCTAGAAATTGTAACCAAGATGAGTTTTATTGATCAAGAACAATTTGAAAGAGTGCGGGCTGAAGGCAATTTAGGAATCACTAATTTCACTTACCACGACCCAGCAATCACCCCCTACCCTATTAAAATAACTGAAGCCAAAGGAAATTTTCAGCCAGAATATTTCGATTTGAAATTTTTAGAAATGACAGTAGGTAAAAGCGATTTTAGAGCATCGGGCCGAGTAGATAATCTTTTAAGCTATGCCCTTCAAGATACCACGTTAAAAGGCAGCTTCACTTTGCAATCAAAATTAATTGACCTCAATGAACTCATGAATCTACCGGAAACTGAGGAGGCAGCCTCTACAGATTCCTCCGTTGTAGAAGATTATGTGCGCCTGCCAGAAAATATAGACTTCCAGCTCGATTCAGAAATACAGCAAGTGCTATTTTCTGACTTAAAAATAAGTAATCTCGTTGGTAAAATTGCCCTTGTAGATCAAAAAGCCTCTATGGAAAACGTAGCCATGGAAATGCTGGGAGGTAGTGTAAAATTAAATGGATTTTACGATAGTAAACCTGAAAAGCCTGTAGCAAATTTTGACCTTGGCTTAGAAAATTTTGGTTTAAAAGAAAGCTTTACAACCTTCAATACCGTGCAAAGCTTGGCACCGATAGCTCAAAATGCACAAGGTCAGTTCAGCACTCAATTCAAGCTTGAATCAGCCATAAACAAAGATATGAGTTTGGATTTGAGCACATTAAGTTCTACTGGAGCATTAAAAACTATAGGGGTAATTTTACAAACCGAAGTGACTCAAAAAATTGCTCAATTTTTAAATAATGACAATTATAAAAGCTTGTCGCTCAATAATTCAATCATCGATTATGAGATAAAAGACGGACGCTTATTTGTAAGTCCTTTTGATGTAAAAACCGGAAATTTAACGGGAACCATACAAGGAAGTAACGGCTTAGATAAATCGCTCGATTATGTAATGAACCTGAAAATTCCTATCAGTGACATACAATCGAGTGGCATACTCAGTCAATTGGCCGGAAAAGCAGGAAAGGTAGATTTGATTGTAAATATTGGTGGTACAGTAGATAAACCCACGGTAAAATCATCGTTGGGCGGTATGGCGCAAAATCTAAAAATCCAGGTAGTAGATTCGGTAAAAAAAGTGATAGAGCAGAAAAAGGAGCAAGTTACAAAAATGGCCGCTGACGAAGTAGAAAGGATTATGAAACAAGCTCGTAATCAGGCCGATAAAATAGTTAATGAAGCCAAAATGCAAGCTGCTAATCTGAATACAGAAGCTGCAAAATCTGCAAAATTGATTCGAGAGGAAGCCGATAATCAAGGTAAAAAGTTGATACAAGAGGCGGGAAATAATCCCATCAAAAAGCGTGTAGCTCAAGAAGCTGCCAACAAATTGAACAGCGAAGCCAATCAAAAAGCAAATAAATTGGAGAGTGAAGCAAAAGCGAAAGGCGATCAACTTGTGAAAAATGCAGAAAATCAAGCCGACAAAATCATGAGTGATGCAGAGGCAAAAACGAGAATAAATCCTTAAAAATGAATGTATGGAAGCGTTATAAAATCAAAGAAAAAGCACTTTTCTTATTGCTTGCATTTTTTCTTTGGCTTATAACTTATACCTCCAACAAAGGAAAATTGCACCAAGAAAACATAGATCTCAACGTGCGAATACAAAGGGGCGACAGAGATACAGTTTTATATAAAAATGTACAAATAAGTTATAGATCAGAGACCGTGATAAAAAACCCAAGACTCTGGTCGGTTAGCTTGATTGATATTGAATATACTGAGTTTATATTGTCTGAAAATATAAAAAAACAATTGAATGGTAATCTCAAAAATGAACTCACTGTACTCAGTATTTATCCCGATACCTTGTGGTTGGGCGATTTCATAAACAAGGAAATACCCTTAATCATTGCTTTGGAAATGGACAGTACTGCAAATGAATTCAAAATTGTGAATGAATCATGGTATCCAAAAAGCGTTTCGATAAAAGATTTTCCGGGTAAAAATAAAGTAAATCAAAAGCTTACGCTAGGCACACTACAACCTGAAATTTATTTAAAAGGAGAAATACCTACAGAAAAGCAGTTTTTCAAATCGCATACTGTAAAATACGAATATCATGCAGAGGTTAAAGTTTATACCACACATTATCAGACCTATATGCCTGAAAAAAATACACAACTTGATGTAGAAATCACTTCTGAAGTAGGCTATATTCCATCTGTTCAAGACATAGAATTCAAAATAAAAAAAGGACTTGGCACTTCAATGTACTGGTCGGCTAGTTCTGAAAATCAAGAAATTAAGACGATAAAAATTCTGAATCCATGGCTGACAGGCAACCCATAATCATTGGAATAACCGGTGGAATAGGCAGCGGTAAAACAACGGTTTCTCGAATTTTCGAATTTTTGGGGATACCCGTATATAATTCAGATATGAGAGCAAAAGCGCTGATGCGTGAAAACGCACAACTCGTATCTAAGATTAAATCACTCTTTGGCGAGGAATCCTATTTGTCTGACGGTCAAATAAATAACTCATGGATAGGCAGCCAAGTTTTTCAAAATCCTGAATTGCTAAAGCGCCTCAATGAGCAAGTGCACCCAGCCGTGGCTCATGACTTTTTACAATGGACTCACGAACAAAGTACAAATAATAAATTCTTGATGAAAGAAGCTGCTATACTCTTTGAATCAGGAAGTTATAAAACATGTGATAAGATAATATTGGTAACAGCACCCGTAGAAATACGAATCAAAAGAGTGCAGCTTAGGAGCGGATTTACTGAAGAAGAAATTCAAAAAAGAATACAAAATCAGTGGACAGATGAACAGAAAATACCGCTATCACATTATATAATTGATAATAAAGGTGATACCCTGCTCATTCCTCAAGTTTTAAACATACTTAAAACAATTAAAGGCGATTATCAAGACTAAAAATCTTCGTAACCCCAAAACAAAGCTGTTCTTACCCCAAAGCTGATCCATCCCGCATTATTTGCATTCAGATTAGCATTCACTGTTCCGGGCTCCGCTGTAAAACTTTCGTTGCGATAAATATATCTCAATTCCAAACGCATATTACTTATTGGCTGAATTACATACGACAGCCCTGTTGTAAGATAAACCACATTTCTACCCACAGGTCCTCCCACAAAGTGTCCTAATTCAAAATCAGGCCTATCGTTATAACTCCTTCTGATATCGCTTCCCATATTGACTCCTGCAGTATCTATCCCCCTGATTCCCATGTTGATGCGAGCCATAGCCTCCCATCTACCCACTCTATACATTGCCATAAAAACAAATTCTCTAAAATTGGTTTCCCACGGATGTGCCATAGGCAAACCTTGGTGTTCGTAATTGGTAAATGTACCTCGGTGATTGTACATAAAAGGTCTGGCTTGATTGACCTCTGTAAGCAAGTATAAATTCTTAACTCCTAAAGCATCAGGCATTTTAGCTCCCACTTGCCATGCGTGGAAATTGTGCCAATGACCTTGACCTAACTGTCGGAATCCTTCAAGCATAAAATCGTCGATAGCCAATTGAGCATACACTTTTAAACCTTTATAAACTCTAAAAGAAGTAGATGCACCCACCATTGCATTTCCAATTTCAAACCCGCGATTGGCCTCCAAAGCTCTATACAAAATAACGGGATTGGCAAAATTCCAATCGAATCCCACACGAGATCCTGTAGTATCTGGCCCGATGACAATGCTTTCGAAAAAGCTGAGATTCCATCGCTTGGTTACATTCCAACTCAAATAGTGGAAACTTGCAAACTTTTTGGCGTACACCCCATTCACTATATGATTGGGATTGATATCATTCATCAAGGTATACAAATTTATGTATCTGATTTTCCATACATTAGTTTCAATCCTTGCAAAACCATAAGGTGCTGTATGATCGCTCAACAACATAGACCGATAGCCCTCACCAAAAAAATGATTACCGTGGCCCAAACTAAAATTGAAAAATTTATTGGGTGTATAAGAAATTTGCCCTAAAGAAAACGGAAAATCAAACCCTCGATCTTGATAACCTCGGTGCATAACCCAGCCCATAGAGCTGCGCTTAGATCTAAAATAGTTGGTTTGATAGTCTGGAAAAAATGCTTGTTGCTCCATAAAATGAGTGAAAAACGTAAACTTTTTACCCACTCGACCTTCTACCATAACCCCTCTTGTATTCATAAAAGTGAAATTATCGCCCACCAACGCATTATCTCTACCATAAGTAAGATTGAGAATCGGATTGATGTGAAAAGCATAATCCTGATGCTGTGCTTGAATAAAATCCTCATAAAAAGCCTTGCGACGAGCCCATTTATAGATATTTCCTTGAGGTAAATTTTCTGACACGCCATACAAAGCTCTTCTTTCGCTGCTTTCAAACTTATAATCTGACTGACGC
>CAYZUZ010000028.1:0-10024 GCA_964481795.1 uncultured Cryomorphaceae bacterium | reverse complement strand
GAAACATCTTGTTCATAAAAACTACCTACTCAAATACACCTGACCGCGCACCACTCTAGGCGGGATTTCGGGGTTTCATTAAATATTTATACATCGTCCGTAGAAACTCAGCGAATAAAAGCATGAGTTTTGAGCCTTTGTAAGCCGTAGAACTATAATAATTATCTAAATCAACGTGTAAAGCCCTAATTTTAAGCTCAGGATGTTTTTTTAATATCAATCCAAATTCAAAATCTGCTAAATAACCCGCAACTTTGGTTTCCAAATAGATTTTCTTTCCTTTGGTATTCATTGCTTTTAGTCCTGCTTGTATATGCGTTTTTTCGAAATCAGAAAATTCTATTTTATCCTTTTGTTTTTGGGGATTGTACTGCCTATTGGCTATGCCCTTATTGTGAAAGGCAAATCATTACAAGGCAAAAGGTTGGTATTAGCCATGGCGTCCTTTTCTGTATTATATGTGCTCCTCAATACGCTGGCACGTACCTGTAGCGGTATAGCAATAGCTTTATCGCCACGCTATTCGCTTTTTTTACTGCCCATTTTTGCTGCTTTCTATTTTATTATTGTGCAATTGTCAGGTTCAAATAAAATCAATCAAATAATGAAACTTCTTTTTTTTGGTTTTGGATTTTACTTTGTAGCCACTCCCTTAGAGTCGTACTACTCAGCTGTATATCAAAAAATTGACGAACTAAAAGCCCTAGAAAAGTGCATTGTAGAACAAGGCGGCTATCATGCCTGTGCTGAGCAATCGAGCCAAGAGATTGTTTCCAAAAAATTTGAGTCCTTAGCAGAGGAGTATTTGCAGCTATGGTTTGAGAAACAAGATAAAAATTGAGGTTTCTTGTTTTTAAAGTAAGGTTTTAGTTTCTATTAAAAAACTCAAATGCACTTAAAATAATCGAATGTTTCTAAGCACTCATCGCACTTATACATAGCCTTGCAGGCTGTAGAACCAAAAAGCGAAATCATATGCGTTTGTTCCGATTTGCATTTGGGGCAACGCACCTCTTGTGCTTTGCCAAATAAGGCTCGCTTATTGGCTGTACCCTTTGCTGGCGGGGCTATGCCAAATTCTTCTAGTTTTTGGCGGCCTTCTTGGCTCATCCAATCGGTAGTCCACGGAGGATTGAGTGAGGTAACAATTTCAAAATCAACCAGATTATTAGTGAGTAGCGTTTGCCTGATATCTTGCTCTATGGTATCCATGGCTGGGCAACCGGAGTAGGTGGGCGTAATAGTCACCTTGAGTTTGCCGCCCTCCCACGCTACATGCCTCAACACACCCAAGTCGCGTATGGTGAGCACAGGAATTTCTGGGTCGGTTACTTGTTCCAGCCAATTTTCTATTTCTTGTATGGTATTTTGCATGTACTAAATTGGATATTATCTCAGAAAACACATAAACATGAATGCAAGTTTTGATAAGATGTTTTTTGCCCTTATTGGTTTTTTGCAGGGATTACAAGTTTACGATATAATGCGCAATCTTTCCAACATATCTTTTTTATACATACGAGATAAGGGAATTTGTGCTGTGCCTATAAAAATATAATTTTCGTCGAAACCATCCATTTTATGCAAATTGACAATAAATGATCGATGACACCTAAAGAGATAATCATCGCTCAACAAGCCCGAAAAACGACCCAATTGCTGTACCATGGTATATGTTTTATCGCTGGCCGTATGTATGAGTGTATAATTTCCTGAAGCCTCCATGTATAGGATGTCTTTGAGCTCCAATTTCTCAAAACGATTTTTGTACTTAAAGAAAATTTTATCTTCTATGACCTTAAAATCTTTGTCCTCTTGAATATTGGATTTCTCGAAATTATGAATAGCCAATTCGATAGCGGCTCTAATTTCAAACTCATTGTAAGGCTTGAGTAGATAAGCCGAGGGATGGGTGTTTTTGGCCTGTAAAAAGGTTTCTTCATCGCCTTGCGCTGTGATGTAAATTACAGGCAAATGCAAGGTTTCTTTGATCTTTGCTACGGTTTCTATGCCATTCATACCGCCACCGAGGTTGATATCTACCAAACAAAGTTCTACGTTTTCGCTAAGCACAGCTTGTATAAAGTCGAGACCTTGAGTACAGGTAGCCACCACTTGAAAGCCCATATACTCAAGTCTTATTTTCAAATCTCGTATTACGATGGCTTCATCTTCTAAAATTCCTATTCTCATGCTGTCAATAATTTATTAGGGCAATTTCCTTAATTTTTCTTTGGGCACTATCAATCTAAATAAGGCACCCTTTTGAAAGTGATACTCGAGTTTTGCACCCAATTGCTTTTCGAGCGATTGTATCAACTCCATGCCAAAAGTATTTTCATAATTGACATCTTTGGGCACACCGGCTCCATTATCTGCCACCTCGAGCACCAAGTTGCCGTCCATTCTGAGGTTTATACTCAGTTTAGGCCGCTCCACCTCCACAAATGCGTGTTTAAAAGCATTGCTTACCAGTTCATTAGCTATAAGCCCAAGAGGAATAGCAATGTCTACATCCAAAGGCTCTTGGGCAATATTAAACTTGAGGTCGATATTTTTGGGTGTAAAACTGTACGAGTAGGCTATACTTTCTACCAGTCGCGACAAGTATTTGTGAATATTCACTTGGGTAAGCTCCTCAGAGGTATATAAATATTTGTGAATCATTGCCATGGCATCTACGCGGTTCTGACCCTCTTTGAAAGCGTTTTTTGCTGAGTGGTCTTTGGCGGCTATGCTTTGCAAATACAATAAACTTGATACAATTTGCAGATTGTTTTTTACTCGGTGATGCAACTCTTTGAGCAGCAGTGATTTTTCTTCTTCGCGCTTGGCAAGTATTTTATTTTGAATGTCTATTTCATTTCTCGATTTTTTTAGTTTTATAAAGAGTCTATAAAAAATCCAGAGCGCTAATAGCGAAAGTATGGCCAAGCTAATAGAAAAGTACAATATCAAGCTTTTTTTGCGATTGTTGAGCTCAGAAATTTCACGTGCTTGCCTCTGACTTTCAGCCTCATCTTTGAATTTATTGGTGCGGTATTTTGTTTCAATATCTGCGGTAAGCTCTGAGTATTTTTTTTCTACGTGGTGGGCATTTATCGAATCGTGTAGTTTATAAACTTGGGCTGCCTTTTTGTAATTGCCAAAAAAAGCATGTACCTCTGCTTGATTTCGTAGTGCATGTACGTATTTTTCTTTTGCTTGGGAGGTTTCAAAATAGGCAACTACGTCATCCATAACTGCTACATCAGCTTTTTGAAGCTGTTTGCTTTCCTTTTTCAAGACAATCCAATCCAATCGAGCAGCATGAAACATCATGTGATTTTTGGTAAACTCAAACAAAAAAATTGCATAATTGAGCTTTTGCAAAGCGCCTTCGTACAGGCCTTGACTACGTAGATTGACGTTTTGCGTCAAAAAATTAAAGGCCACGGCATTACTATCGCCCTCGCTGCGGGCAAGTTGTAAGCTTTTTTTCAGGTTATTATTGGCTTGCTCATAATTGCCCAATTCGGTATAGCACAAAGAAACATTGTCATAAACTTGAATCATATCCACAGGATGACCCTCGATATAGGCTTTTTCAATGGCTTCGTAAATTTCTATGGCTTTTTGAAACTGTTTTAATTCACTATAAATATTGGCAATGTATACCTTATTATTGAGTTGGCTTTCCATGTTTTCGCTGTCCTTAAGAATGCTATCAGCTTTTAAAAACTGTATAAGACCCTCTTGAAAACGGCCTTGCAATGCATAAAAAACGCCCATGCCTTGGATTTGCTTCATCACCAATGAGTAGTAGCGTTCCTTACTTATTCGGGAGGTATCTACAAATTGTAACGATGAATCCAAGCGATTGAAAAAGACTTCTGCTTCTTCAAAATTGCCGGTGTACATATCTGTAAGCGCTAAAAATTCATAGCTCGCCACCAATGCTACTTCTGCCTTGTGTTTGTGGTAGTTATCAATTAACCAGTTAGCATATTTCACAACAGAATCGCTCATACCCATTATATAATAAGCTCGTGTAAGAGCTATGGAATAATTGGTAAAGTCTAACGACCATTTTTTATTGCCAAGCTGCTTCTTTTCAATATTGAAATAATAACTTGCTGAATCCAATCGATTATCATCCAGAAATTTTTGTGCTAATTCCAGCTCTTGACTCTTGGGCGAATCATCTTGTGTGCGGGCTTGTTTTTTTTGTGCTAAGGCCACATCAGGAATGCAAAAAAACAGAAACACTACCTTCAAGCTCAACATAAAAAAGCTTGAATTTCTGATGTTAGATGACTTAATGAAAAGGTCTGTCAAGATGAATGGTGTTTTGTGGGTGCTAAAGATAGTGCGTTCCATATAAAAAGCAATCAGGCGCTTCAGTTAGAAGCGCCTGAGAAGCAATAAACAAATGAAGAAAAATCTACTGAGTTATCATTATTTTACTGGTAGAAACTACTGCTCCTGATGTATTCATGGTTTGGATTAGGTACATGCCTTGTGCCATATTTGAAGGTAATTGTACGGCTATTTTATCCTGATTATTAGCGAGTATTTCATTTACATATACTCGTCCATCTATACCCACCAATCGGAAAGAGGTGATATTTGGATTGGATTTGAGGCTAATAAAAAGTTGTTGGCCTGCTTTTACAGGATTGGGATATACCTTGGTTTCAGTGGCTGCATATTCTATTGTATTGATGGTTTGCACACCTTCAGAAATATAATGTGTAGTATTAGTTCCTTTTTGTATGGTTGTCCAGTTGCTGGCCATTTGCAATTCCATAAGAGGACGTTCAAAATTGGGCGAGTAAAAAGAATAAACTTGTGTTGTAAAGGCATTACCTTGACTCAAACCAAAAGCAGATAAAAGAGCGGCAGGCGCTGGAGCACCACCCAAAAACACGCTGTCTATCAAATCCATTTGTGATTTTACCAATATCACAGGATAAGGAATGCTTGCGCCATTAGCCGTAGGTACAATAAGATTTCCGCTGCCTACTACGCTGTCTCTTTTTACCACAAATTGTCTCATTTCTCCTGGTACATTGTTCAATCCAAAATTAGTAACCGTAAGATTAAACAATACTGAAAAAGTGAAAGAAGCCTGCCAGTTTTCGCCCACTGCTGCTGGAAATTTCAAAATATAATCTTCTTCTTGAAAAACACCAGGATTACCAGGAAAAGCCAACGTATCGGTACCTGTACCTGTAATGGCACCTATGCCAAACTTCTGTGGAAGTTTATACCCTCCAGCCCTGTATATACCTACATTGGTTTTATGGGTATAAAACTCCGAAACCAAAGGCAATGAAGCTAAATTTTGTACCGTATAAGAGAACCTTGTATTATTTTCAAATCCGGTGCGCGTGGCGGGTAAATATGGTATTGTATCTACAGAACTAGATAAAGCTCCTGAGTAGTCATAAGTAATACCTGTACCGTGTTGAGGTGCTACACTCATATCCGCTTGGCTCAGTACGTTTCTGATAGAGCTGTGTTGAGGACTGTGAGGTGTGTTGTTGGCATCAAGTGTCGTTTGGGCGTGTACCAAATTGATACTCAATGCTGTAATTGATAAAGTAATTAATTTTTTCATACATTAATTTTAATTGATTGTGGTGCAAACCTATTGTTATTCAGCCCTTCAATCCATTAAAATTGTATGAGTGACGTTAAAAATTGTATGAGTGACGCTGTGTATGTATAAGTGTTTCTGATTGAAAAAATCACACGGCTATAGGAGCCTTAATGGGTGGATGCGGGTTGTAATTTATCCATTCAAAATCTTCATACTTAAATCCAAAAATATCTTTTACCTCAGGATTGAGCTTTAGGGTGGGCAAAGCTCTGTGATCGCGACTCAATTGTAAATGAACTTGCTCCATATGATTGAGGTAAATATGTGCATCGCCAAAAGTGTGTACAAACTCGCCTGGTTGCAAATCGCATACCTGAGCCACCATCATGGTAAGCATGGCGTAGGAAGCAATATTGAAAGGAACACCCAGAAAAATATCGGCACTACGCTGGTAAAGCTGACAACTCAAGCGGCCATTGGCCACATAAAACTGAAATAAAGTATGGCAAGGGGGCAATGCCATGTAATCTACCTCGGCTACATTCCAAGCGCTTACGATGTGCCTGCGCGAGTCTGGGTTTCGTTTTATTCCTTCTATCAATTTTGTGATTTGATCTATGGTGCCACCTTCCGGAGTAGGCCAGGATCGCCATTGATGTCCGTAAACCGGACCAAGGTTTCCATGCTCATCGGCCCATTCATTCCATATACTTACCCCATTGTCTTTGAGGTATTTAATATTTGTATCGCCTTGTAAAAACCACAACAACTCATGCGTAATTGATTTGGTGTGAAGTTTTTTGGTGGTCATCAAAGGGAAACCCACAGAGAGGTCAAAGCGCATTTGATAACCAAAAACGCTCAAGGTTCCTGTGCCTGTTCTATCGCTTTTTTTTACTCCATGTTTAAGCACATGGCGGAGCAAATCATGGTACTGCTTCATACAACTCGTTTTAATATCTTTACTAAACTTGTAAAATAATCTATGCAAATGCATTTGAGGATTTACTTTTTCAAAAACGCTATGTTTCTTTTAAAACCCTCAAAACCTGTTCTTTTCACTGCAGAACCTTCAAAAAGTTTTTGAAAAACCTCCTCGGTTATTTCTTGCCAATCGCTGTTATTCATGGCTAAAAGCGATTCTTTTGGTTCAAAATCAGGTTCTTGGTGTTGTTTAGAAAAACGGTTCCAAGGGCATACATTCTGACAAATATCGCAACCAAAAGCCCAACCCTCCATTTGCGATTGCAAATCTAAGGGCAATTTTTCTTTATATTCAATGGTAAGATAAGAGATGCAACGCTTGGCATCTACCACATAAGGTTGTACAATAGCTTGGGTAGGGCAAGCATCGATACAGCGAGTACAGGTTCCACAATGATCTGTGGTAGGGTCATCAGGGCTCAAGTTGAGGTCTGATATTAAAGTCGCCAAAAAATAAAAAGAGCCTTTTTGTTTGGTAAGCGATAAGCTGTGTTTGCCTATCCATCCCAGCCCACTTTTTTCGGCCCATGCTCTTTCCATTACAGGTGCCGAATCTACAAAAGCCCTTCCTTGGATATCACCGATCTCCTCCCCTATCCATTGAATCAGTTTTTTAAGACGAGATTTGAGTACTTTATGGTAATCTCTACCGTAAGCATACTTCGAAATTTTTGGTGAATCTTCAGGTTGCTTTTTATCTGTGTAATAATTGAAGGCAAATACGATTACGGTTCTTGCTCCGGGTACTAGTTTGCGTGGGTCCAGGCGGAGGTCTATGTTTTTTTCCATCCAATTCATACTTCCGTTATAATCATTTTTCAGCCATTGCTCAAGTCTATACACTTCTTTATCAAGATGCTCAGCCTTTGCAACTCGCATTTCAAAAAAACCAAACTCTATAGCTTTTTGCTTTAATTTTTGTTTGAGAAGATCGTTTTTCAATGGAAAATATTTTAACATTTTTTTATGCCCCTATACCTGAATTCAGGTATTTCACGGCAAGATAACATCGGGTTCATTTGCCTCATAAATAATTGATAAAAAAAGGTATAAATGAAAAGACGCATAACTATGAAAAAAATTGATATAGAGATAATTTTTATTTCTGGACTTTTGCTTTTGGTAGGGTTTGTGATAGGAATACTTACCAATAATTTAATAAATAACCAAAAAGAACAAGAGGTTCTTATGGAAAAATTAAGGCAACAAAGCGAATTAAATCCTGAAAATGAGGTGCACTTGTTTCAAGAGAGAACTAGAAAACACAATAAAGATTCAAAAATACTTAATTATAAATCAGCACATAAAGTTAAAATATCATAAAGTCCTTGACGCCTTAGGTTTTTAGTTTAGGTTTTTTTTAGTCTTTCAGAGGCGTCAATCTTCGGATACCCTGCTATTGGTCGGCAGGGTATCTTTTTTTATAACCACTCAATAAGGGCAAAAAAAAGGCAAAGAAGAAAACACCCGATTGTCTGTCGAGCATAGATTCGGTTAAAAAACTAAGGCCAAAAACTAGGGTAAAAAGCTTGACCTCAGTGCTTTTGCCCATAACAAATGAGCCCAAAAGTGAAATGATAACTATGGCAAAACCTATAAAGCCCCTATCGGCCCATGCTTGCAGACAGGTATTGTGATAATTATAAGTCCTATCGCGTAAATAATACACACCCTCTCCATCCCAAAAAGGCGCATCGCATGGCTCATAGCTCGCTTGCAAGGCTTTATCTGCATGACCAGGTCGGTGACCCCACCAAGGTTTCTCTTTGATGGTTTGCCAAGCGTATTTCCATAAATAAAACCTTGCATTAGTCTGCTTTCCCGTATTGCTACCCAATGCTGTGAGCAGCTCATCTTTAGTTTCGTGCAATCGTCTTTTGCTCTCAGGCAATGCAAAACTCACAGCCACCAAAACCGCTACTCCAGAAATCACAATCCATGCAGTTTTTTTTGCATAAAGCTTGTGGAAAACTGTAAGGCCTACCATGCCCACAGCGAGTACCAGCCATTGTATGCGCGCATTAAGCAAAAGCACATCAATCAAAAAAAGAAGAATTGCAAACAAGAATATTTTTTGATTTTTGGAAAAAAACAAATGTGTGGCCCAAAGCAGCGCAAAAGAGTACAGCATGGCTAAGTAATGAACTGGGATA
This sequence comes from uncultured Cryomorphaceae bacterium, assembly GCA_964481795.1. GTDB lineage: Bacteria > Bacteroidota > Bacteroidia > Flavobacteriales > Schleiferiaceae > CAYZUZ01. Next base: position 1,303 of record CAYZUZ010000028.1, on the reverse strand, counting down.
AAATCAAAGGGCGATAACTCTCTGTAGCCCAGTGGCTCACCCAATATCCATTGAAAATAAACAAAGCGAATCATAGTAACGAGTGCCGATGCTGAGGTGGAAATAAAAAACAGCGGTAGCAGGTATTTATAATCGACAAAAGATTTATTGCCTCGCTGCAGCATGAAAATAAGAGGCCAAACCCATAGTGGCGTTTGTATACCTATTATTTTGGCAGATAGCTTGGGTTCAGGATCGGTAAGATGTAAAATCAAGCCCAATATGTAAAAAAGGATGAGCCATCGGAAATAAGGCGTATGAGATGCCGTGAAACGAATTTTTCCTGAGGTACTAGCCATAAGCATTAGCCAACCCAAACCAGCTATCATCATACCTAAAGCCGTAGGAATGTACTTCCATTGAAAAGGCAAATTGACCAAGTAGTAAACCCAGCCAACTGTAAAAATATAATAGCCTATCTTCTCCGTATATTGTCTTAGTGCCAATCTAAAAGCATTTACTCTGTTTTTGTAGTGGTTTGTAAAAGAGCTTGATAAACCTCTTTGTTGGTTAAGATCTTAATAGCCTCTGACACCTCATTATCATAATTTAAAGCTTGGCGTATTCTTCCTTCTTGGTAATATTTTCTTGCTATGATTTCTTGTTCTAAATATTGCGCTATTTCTTCTTTAAAGTTTTCCATATCATCTTTTTTGGAGCTGATAAACTTAGCCTTTAACTTTTCTATTTCCTTTTCTATTTCTGTATAATACATTTCTTCGAGACTATTCTCTTTTAAGGTGTTGATTGCCGCTTCTGTTTTTGTTTCATAGTTGTATGCTTTGCTTTTGGCGAAAGATTTAAATGCCTCTAAATCTTTATTGCTGAGTTTAAATGTACCGGGTTCTGGTAACTCCGACGTTGAATTTACATAATTGGTGGCAAAATCAAAGAGAATATTTTCGTTGAGTAAAGAAAGCAAAATATTGCTGTATCTCTTTGGTTCGGTAAGCAAATCGGGGTCTATACCGCCTCCGTCCAGCACGGTTCTACCTCCTATTGTGGTAAATGCTGTTCGCAATGAGTCAGGCACTTTTGATACAGATCCATCTTCATTTTTTTCGGCATAATTGATGGCCTGTATGCATCTGCCTGCGGGCGTGTAATACTTGCTCACGGTTATTTTTATTTGTGCTCCGTAACTCAATTTTCGGGTTTGCTGCACAAGGCCTTTGCCAAAGGAGCGCTGACCAATCAACACGCCTCTATCCAAATCTTGTATGGTGCCCGAAACAATTTCCGAGGCTGAAGCTGAGGAGCGATT
>CAYZUZ010000027.1:0-10041 GCA_964481795.1 uncultured Cryomorphaceae bacterium | reverse complement strand
TATTATAGTGATATAGTTCAAAATCAAGATATTAAGTTGATTTTACCCTTCAACCATCATATATTTGCCATTTCCAACGATAATTTTAAGAACTTTTACCAAAAGCAACAGCTTACAGAATACCTAGAGTTTTTTGAATCAGAGTTGAAACCCAAAAACCTAAATACGCAGAGATAATATGTTTTCGAAAACAAAGCAAAGCGCACCCACCCAAATAAGTAACAGGATACTGCAAGGCACAGTAATTCAAGGCAATATACAATCAGAAGGAGACCTGAGAATAGACGGAGTAATTGAAGGAAATATTCAAATAAAAGGAAAAATGGTATTGGGTGAAAAAGGGCAACTCAAAGGAACCCTCGAATGCAGCCAAGCATTTATATCCGGGCGTGTGGTAGGCAATTTAAAAATCAGTGAAATACTCACCCTCAACGCAACAGCTAAAGTGGAAGGAGATATCCATACCTCTAAACTCATAACCGAAGAAGGCGCCACATTTAATGGCAAATGCATCATGGGTGCAGTAATACGCGATATCAACTCCAATAGTGATTCAGAAAAAAGAGCAAAAAGCTCTTAATAAAGTGGCCAAAAACAACAAAAGTCCGGTGCAAGCCTTGAATACTGTAGCTATGCTTGCCTTGCAAGTTGGGCTTTACATTGGATTATTAGCCTACTTGGGCAAGCAAATAGATTTGTATTTTGAATTAAACAAACGCTGGTTCAGCTTAGCTTTTGTAGTTATTGCTACCGTAAGCGGTCTTTTTTATCTCATTAAAAATTTAAATCAACAGCAAGAAAAGTGAACAAAAGCTTTATCAAACTTGGCATTGCACTCATTATAGTGCTCATATTGCACGTTTTTTACTATATGTATCAAGAAATTCCCTTGGGCAGTCACCGCTTATTTTTGGCATACGGCATCAACTATGTAGCTGTAATTGCTCTGCTCCTTTTCCTAAACAAAATAAAATCTCTTGTTGCCAATTCATTGGGTTTTGTGTTTTTGATAGGCAGTTTTATCAAAATTGCGCTCTACTTTTTGCTTTTCCAACCCCACTACAAAGCCGACGAAACAGTTACAAAAATCGAATTCTTCACCTTCTTTATTCCTTATTTTGTGTGTCTGATAGGCGAAACCCTCTTTTTTAAGAAGCTCACAGAAGAGTCTTAATAATTGATCCTTAGCGCATTAACCAGCCAAATATAAAAGTTTAAAACTGCCTTTTTTAAAATTGATTTGTATGTACTTTTGCAGCGCTTTATAAGACTAACATTCTGCCATGCAAAATTTACGAGTAGCATTTTTAGCCGTTCTTTTATCTACCATTTCTATAGGTGCATTTGCTGTTGACCATCAACATGAACACAACAGCGATACCCACAATTCTTATGAAACACATGAGCATTCGTTAAGTTTAAAAGAAGAAATTAAGCTAGAAATAGAGCACCACTTAATGGACTCACATGAGTTTCATATTTGGAAGGATATAGCCTTCTATCTACCCGTAATTATATGGAATAATGGACTTGATGTGTTCTCATCCTCTGAGTTTTATCACAACCCCATACATTTAGGTCCTCATGACCATGCCTACACAGCCAAGGGCACTAATGGCAGCTACATCCTTTATCATGGTAAAATATATTCAGATGCTGGCGAAGGATTGGTTATGGGTGATGAGCATAAAGTTCTCAATGCTAAAGTCCTGGATTTTTCCATTACAAAAAATGTATTTTCTATATTATTTATTTCTACCTTAATATTCTTGATTTTTTACAAAACTGCCAAAAACTATAAAAGCAGTTCTGTTCCAAAAGGAATCACCGGATTTATGGAGCCTTTGGTACTTTTTGTACGCGATGAAATTGCCATACCCAATATTGGCGAAAAAAAACACAAGAAATACATGAGTTTCTTGCTTACAGTATTTTTCTTTATATGGATAGTAAACCTATTTGGTATGACACCACTAGGCATCAATGTGACCAATAATATAGCTGTGACCTTTGCCCTAGCAATCATGACCTTTTTTATTGTTCAATTCTCAGGGAATAAAGAATATTGGGGACACATATTTTGGATGCCTGGTGTACCCGTAATCATGAAAATCGCCTTTATACCTATTGAATTATTAGGATTGGTGATCAAGCCATTTTCATTAATGATACGTTTGTTTGCCAACATGACCGCAGGTCATATCGTAGTAATGAGTTTGATTGGTCTTTTATACATATTCAACAACTGGTTTGCAAGAGGAGCATTCCTAGGACTAACTTTATTTTTGTCGGTAATCGAATTGTTGGTTGCTTTTTTACAGGCATACATATTTGCAATGCTTTCGGCATTGTACATAGGAGCTGCTGTAGCAGAGCACGAGCATGAGCACGGACACGAACATCATTAAAAATTTTTTATTAACAGTTAATTTCAATCAATTATGGAGATTCCAGCAATCGTAGGTGCAGGCCTTATCGTAGTAGGCGCAGGTTTAGGTATTGGTAAAATCGGTGGTGCCGCTATGGAGGCCATCGCTCGTCAACCTGAAGCTTCTAACAAAATTCAGACTGCTATGATTATCGCAGCTGCACTTATCGAAGGTATTGGTTTCGCTGCATTATTTGCAGTTTAATACCAATCAAACAAAATCGAGGGCAGCGTTTGGCTGCCCTTTATTGAACCATTTTTGACTTTAAAAAAAATTGAATTCTTAGACACATGGAATTATTAGAAAAATTTTCAGTAGGCCTGTTTGTATGGCAAACCCTTATCTTTTTGGGTCTTCTTTTTCTATTGAGAAAATTTGCTTGGAAACCGATACTTAAAGCGGTTGAAGATAGAGAGCATTCTATCGAAAGTGCGCTTCAGGCGGCAGAAAATGCCAAAAAAGACATGGAGCAACTCAAAAGCGACAACGAAAAAATATTGGCCGAGGCACGTGCTCAACGCGATATCATAATCAAAGAAGCGCGCGAAGTAAAAGAAAAGATGATCAACGATGCCAAAGAAAAAGCACGTGAAGAATCTGAAAAATTGCTAAACTCTGCAACTGAGCAAATAGAAAATCAAAAGCTAGCAGCCATCACTGAGTTGAAAAACCAAGTGGCTATATTGTCTATTGAAATATCAGAAAAATTGCTAGGCAAAGAGCTTGAAAGCGCCCAATCGCAATCAGCTTTGATTGATAATTTGGTAAAAGACATTAAAATAAACTAAGAAACCCGCCCATGAAGGCCCCAAAAATTGCAAAACGCTTTGCCAAGGCTTTGTTGGATGAGGCTCAAAACCAAAATTTAACAGAGGTAATACTTTCCGAAGTAGAAGATTTTCACAACATGATGAACGCGAACCGAGAATTGGTAGTCGTTCTGAACAGCCCTATTATCCCTGACTCAAAAAAGGAAAGCATAGTAAAAGAATTGGTTAAAGGATTTAATCCTTTATTTGCCCGATTCGTCAATCTTGTTATCAGACATAAAAGAGAACATTATCTCAAAGACATGCTTGCCGCTTACGTAGAGCAATACAACGAGTACAAAGGCATACGCGTAGTAGAAGTAAGCACAGCTACTCCCCTATCGGCTTTGCAACGCGAAGCCATATTGGCCAAAGTATCTGCTGACTTAGTAGGAACTATTCAGCTGAATGAAAAAATAGACCCCGCGCTTATAGGAGGATTGATCATTACCTATGGCGACAAGCAATACAACGATAGTTTGAGCCGCAAGCTCAACAACTTGAAGCGTGAATTCAAGAAAAATTTATACGTATCCGAACTTTAGACTTTATAAAAGACCTATAACATGGCAGAAATTAAACCCGCTGAAGTATCAGCAATATTAAAGCAACAACTTGCTGGCTTTACCACTGAAGCTCAATTGGAAGAAGTAGGCTCAGTGCTTCAAGTAGGTGACGGTATCGCTAGGGCTTATGGCCTATCTAAGGCGCAGTCAGGTGAACTTGTAGAATTTGAAAATGGCCTCCAAGGTATAGTACTTAACTTAGAAGAAGACAATGTGGGTATTGTACTCCTTGGTCCTTCTACTGAAATAAGAGAAGGTTCTACCGTAAAAAGAACAGGAAAAATTGCTTCTATCAATGTGGGAAGAGGCATGCTGGGTCGTGTGGTAGATACACTCGGCAATCCTATTGATGGCAAGGGGCCACTTACGGGCGAATTGTATGAAATGCCACTGGAGCGCAAAGCACCAGGTGTGATTTATCGTCAGCCGGTAAATGAACCTCTTCAAACAGGTATCAAGGCCATCGATGCCATGATTCCTATTGGTCGCGGACAGCGTGAGTTGATTATTGGTGACCGCCAAACAGGAAAAACCTCTGTGGCAATTGACACCATCATCAACCAAAAAGAATTTTATGACAGAGGCGAACCAGTATTCTGCGTTTATGTAGCCATTGGTCAAAAAGGATCTACCGTAGCCGGTATTGTAAAAACTTTGGAGCAAAAAGGAGCCATGCCCTTTACAGTGGTTGTAGCCGCCAATGCATCTGACCCTGCTCCTATGCAGTTTTATGCGCCCTTTGCTGGGGCAGCTATTGGCGAATTTTTCCGCGATAGTGGTCAGCCAGCCTTGATCGTTTATGACGATTTATCAAAACAAGCCGTGGCTTATCGCGAAGTTTCCCTTCTACTTCGTCGCCCTCCCGGACGCGAAGCTTATCCAGGTGACGTTTTTTACCTACACTCACGTTTGCTTGAGCGCGCTGCCAAGGTGATAGCCAACGATGGCATTGCAGCTACCATGAATGACCTACCCGATTCATTGAAAGGTATTGTAAAAGGCGGTGGTTCATTAACAGCATTGCCTATCATCGAAACCCAAGCAGGCGACGTGTCAGCTTATATTCCTACCAACGTAATTTCTATTACCGACGGACAGATATTCTTAGAGTCAGACTTGTTTAACTCAGGTGTGCGCCCTGCCATCAACGTAGGTATATCCGTATCGCGTGTGGGTGGTAATGCACAAATCAAGTCGATGAAAAAAGTAGCCGGTACATTAAAACTCGACCAAGCACAGTACCGCGAATTGGAAGCTTTTTCTAAATTTGGATCGGACCTCGATGCCGCTACCATGTCAGTAATTAATAAGGGTAAGCGCAACGTTGAAATCTTGAAACAAAATGTGTATTCGCCAGTAAAAGTAGAGCATCAGATTGCCATCATATACTGCGGAACCAAAGGCTTACTGAACAAAGTACCTGTGAATCAAATCAAGAGTTTCGAAACCGAATTTATTGATTTTATGGAAGTAAAACACCGCGATGTGTTGGACAGCCTTAAAGCTGGAAAACTTACAGACCACGATACACAAACCATAGAAGCTGTAGTAAAAGATTTAGCTGCTAAATACTAATCATCAAGCCCCAAAAGCGAAATGGCCAATTTAAAGGAATTAAGAAAAAGGATAGTTTCAGTAAGCTCTACCATGCAGATTACCTCTGCTATGAAAATGGTTTCAGCTGCCAAACTAAAAAAATCGCAGGATGCTATACAGCAAATGCGCCCTTATGCCAATAAGCTTCAAGAAATACTTCAAAATTTGAGTGCTAGCCTCGAAACAAGCGAAGGTGTTTACTCCAATACAAGAGAAGTAAAAAAGGTGCTTCTTGTAGTAATAACCTCCAATAGAGGTTTGTGTGGCGCCTTTAATGCCAATGTGGCCAAACAAGCCAAACGAAGCTTAGAGGCCTATAAGCAACAAGGTGTACCTGTAGAAGTACTTACCATAGGCAAAAAAGGAAATGATGCCATGAAGAAATTGGGATTGTCTATCATGGCCAATAGAGGTGATTTGTTGGATGCGCCTCAATTTGCGGCCATATCAGAAGTTGCACAAATGCTCATGAATGCTTACGCCCAAGGTACTTACGACAAAATCGAAGTGATTTATAATCAGTTTAAAAATGCTGGAGTTCAAATAACCCAAAATGAAGGGTACCTGCCTGTATCTGTTGAACAAGGAAAAGGAGACACCCAGATGGATTATATTTTTGAACCGGGTAAAATGGAAATTGTAGACGATTTGATACCCAAATCTCTCAAAACCCAACTTTTTAAATGCATACTCGATTCTATAGCCTCTGAACATGGTGCCCGTATGACTGCCATGCACAAAGCTACCGACAATGCTAAGGAGCTCAACAGAAATCTAAAATTAGATTACAATAAAGCCCGCCAAGCTGCTATTACCAATGAAATATTGGAGATAGTGGGAGGAGCAGCTGCTCTGAATGGATAGGAAAGAATCTAAATAAATTTTATAAGAACCGCTTTGAATGTGAATTCAAAGCGGTTTTTTATTTATAAGGAAAACAAATTCATACGTTGTAAAAACTCTAGCGATGCAAACTAAAACACGCTTCGTAAGTAATGGTAAAAACAAGTGACTGAATCATTAGAGTGGTGAAACTTGCGAGCTACCATTTTTTCCTCTAATCAACAACCTTCAAATTATCAGCTATTTTCCTATCATTGCTTAAGCGTGGCAGTTTGTTTTGTCCGCCCAATCTTCCTATGCTTTTCATATAGGCATTGAATGAACCCTTTTTCATGGGTCGTATTTGCGCCTGCTTCAATATTTTGCCTGCGATTAAATCTTTGTAATACACATTTTTCTCTTGCAAATGCTTACAAACAGCAGCCTGAAACGCTCCTATATTTTGAGGTAATGCTTCAAATTCTACAAACCATTCGTGGTAGGGCAAGCCTCCCTCTGCGGGATTCACTTGGGGTGCCACGGTAAATTCTGCTACCGAACAAGGATGCTCTTTCATGGCTTGCTGTAGCGCGTATTCTACTTCACTACCAATCACATGTTCACCAAAAGCCGATATAAAATGTTTGATGCGTCCGCTCACTACCACTCTGTATGGCAATTTTGAAACAAACTGAACTGTATCGCCAATATTATAACCCCACAAACCTGCATTGGTATTGAGTATTACTACATAATTAACCCCCAATTCCACTTGGCCAATATGCAATCGCGGTGGATTCTCTTCAAAAAACTGATCTGCAGGAATAAATTCATAAAAAATGCCTGCATCTAAGGTTATCAACATGCCTTTTTGCTTGTAATCATCTTGATAGGCAATAAAGCCTTCGCTCGCAGGATAGAGTTCCAACACATCTACAGGGCCGCCAATGAGCTCTTCAAACTTTTTGCGATAGGGCTCATAGGCTACTCCTCCATTTACAAAAGCTGAAAAATTTGGAAATATTTCTTTGATGGTTTTTTTACCCGTTCGCGCTATCAATCGCTCAAAATACATCTGTACCCAAGGCGGTATTCCTGATATCAATCGCATGTCTTGATTCATGGTTTCTTCTACTATAGCATCTACTTTCTTTTCCCAATCTTCTATGCAATTTACCTCCCAGCTGGGCATGCGATTGGCCTGCAAATACTTTGGTACATAATGAGCTACTATACCGCTTAACCTTCCGGTTTTGATGCCGTTGGAATCGGTCATTTCAGGACTCCCTTGCAAAAATATCATCTTTCCATCTACAAAATGGGCATTGCCACTTCTATGTATATAATGCAATAGCAGATTGCGCGCCCCTTCAATATGATAAGGCATAGAATCTTTGGTAAGGGGTATGTATTTGGTGCCTGAAGTGGTACCTGAGGTTTTGGCAAAATACAGGGGTTTACCTGGCCAAAGCACATCTGTTTCCCCTTGTTGAATGCGTTCTATATAAGGTTTTAAATCCTCATAATCGTTGATTTTTACCCTTTTTTTGAAATCATCGTGGTTTCTTACCGAACCTAAATCATGCTCCTTGCCAAAGGCTGTGTTTTGTGCTTCTTCACAAAGCTTCAACAACCATTTCTCTTGTGTGGCTACGGGATTATGAGCCCATTTTTGGGTTTTCTTTACTACAAATGATGAAAAGGGTTTGGCTAATATGCTTTTGAGCGACATTTAATAATTGATAAAATTAAGGGGATTCACGGGGTTGCCTTGGTGCCATAGTTCAAAGGCAAAAATATCTTGTGCTACTTGCATTCCCAATAGGCCTATTACCTCGCCTGAGCGCACCAAATCTCCAGGTCTTTTAAGGGTTGAATTCACATTTTTGTACACTGATACCAAGTTGCTTTCGTGTTGTATCATGATAAGATAACCACTTCCTGTAAACTCAGAGAGCAGTACCGTGCCGTTCAAGCAAGCTTTTACCGACTCAGTGCCAAGGGTTTCTATTTGAATATCAATCTGCTTCCTATCTAGATTAAAGCCTCGAGTCAGTTTTCCATTTACGGGTTTAAAAAAGGCGAATCCCGCCAAGGCATCTCGTTCAAAAACAATATTGAGATTGTACATTTCTTCGGCTTCTACTTGGGCACGCAGCAAACTATCTTGCGGGCTGATGCCCAAACTACCCACCTCCACTGCTGCTGATCCAATATTAGTATACACAGAATCAGGCTCTAGCTCATCATTGAGTACCCGCTTTAAATTGTGGAGGTAGCGATCTAGGTAAACAAATTGCTCCTCAAGCGAATCGAGTTTTAGAGCCGTGTTGATGCTCGTTCTTTTAACCTCGGTACTGGAATAACCCGGTATGTACTCGCGCAGGGGCGTGAGCGCTATGAGCACGATGGTAGCTGCTATGATGTACAGCGAGCCAAAACCCACTACCACAAATACATTGAGCCGACTGAGTCTGAGCGAAAGTTTTTCTTCAAAATTACTATCGTCGAGAATTACCAGTCGGTATTTACTGCGCAGTTTGCTGCTGAATTTCTTTTTACCCTCTATGGCCATAGTTTGCAAAGATGAGGCGAAACCCTTTAATATGTAAAATCATGAGGCCTAAATCCTCAATAATATCGATACCCATATCCCTATGCCTAACTTTGCGCACTATTTCAATACAAAAACAACATGCGACTCAGATTCTTAACGCTACTTATGGCCATGGCAAGCACTGCATGGGCTCAAAAATCACCTCAAATTTATCAGATTTTCAATGCACAAGGCAAAAAAACCACCTTTGACAAACTACTCAAAGACATGCCCAAATACCAGGTTGTACTATTTGGCGAATACCATGACGATGCCGTGATTCACTTTTTACAGCTCAAAAGCGCTCAGTATTTGGCTCAAAATCTCAATGGACAACTGGCCTTGGGAGCAGAAATGTTTGAAATGCACGAAGCCGAACTGCTGCAAGCCTATCTAAAAAATGAAATCGATGAAAAAACCTTTCGCGATAGCACCAAGTCGTTGTGGATCAATTACAAAACAGACTACAGACCCATAGTGCTCTTGGCTAAGGAAAAAGGAATACCCTTAGTGGCTACCAATGCACCCCGATACCTAGCTCGCAATGTTTTTAGAGGTGGCTTTGAAGCCTTAGATACCTTAAGCGATGCTGAAAGGGAATGGTTTCCGCCACTGCCTATTCCATACGACATAGAGCTACCCGGCTATAAAAATATGCTTACCATGATGCCCGGACACTCCTCTGAAAATCTTCCGAAGGCACAAGCCATCAAAGATGCTGTAATGGCTTGGCAAATCATTAAAAATTTGCCCATCAATGGCACGCTTTTACATTTAAACGGCAGCTACCACAGCAATAATTATGAGGGCATTGTTTGGTATTTGAATCAATACAAACCTGGGCTTAAAATATTGACCATAGCCACGGTACGACAAGCTGATGTAAGAAAACTTAGCAAGGAATCATTTGGCCTTGCCGACTACATCATATGTGTAGATGAGGACATGACAAAAACTCATTGAAACAGATAATGACTACACAACAAATCACCTTCAAAGACACAAAAATCACATATTACCTGCAAGGTGAAGGCCCGTGCGTGGTATTGCTACATGGTTTTTTGGAAAATAGCAGCATGTGGCAATTCTTACTACCTTACCTACCCAAAGGCAAGCGCTATATAGCCATTGATTTGCCCGGACACGGCAGCAGCGATTGCATTGGTTATGTGCATACTATGGAGGAAATGGCCGAACTTGTAAACACGGTACTCATAGAACTT
>CAYZUZ010000026.1:0-10106 GCA_964481795.1 uncultured Cryomorphaceae bacterium | reverse complement strand
GGTCGCGAGTTCGAGTCTCGTCTTCCGCTCCAAATATTAGGGCCTTGTATCTTATTATTGAGGTTTTTATAAGCCTTAATGAAAGCTACACGGTTCAAATTTTTTTTAGCCGATGTAGCTCAGGGGTAGAGTGTTTCCTTGGTAAGGAAAAGGTCACGGGTTCAATTCCCGTCATTGGCTCTAAGTATTTAAAATTGGTTAATAATTAATAAGAAACCTTAAAAATGGCAAAGGAAACGTTTGTTAGAAATAAGCCCCACTTGAACGTGGGAACCATTGGTCACGTTGACCATGGTAAAACTACTCTTACAGCTGCTATCACAAAAGTATTGGCAGATAAGGGTTTGTCTAAAGCACGCGATTTCGATTCGATCGATAACGCACCCGAAGAAAAAGAAAGAGGTATCACGATTAATACCGCGCACGTTGAGTACGAAACTGTAAACCGTCACTACGCTCACGTTGACTGTCCTGGTCACGCTGACTACGTAAAGAACATGGTTACAGGTGCTGCTCAGATGGATGGTGCTATCTTGGTAGTTGCTGCTACAGATGGTCCTATGCCACAAACTCGTGAGCACATCCTTCTTGCTCGTCAGGTAGGTGTTCCACGAATCGTTGTGTTTTTGAACAAAGTTGACTTAGTTGACGATGAAGAGCTTTTAGAGCTTGTAGAAATGGAAGTACGCGAACTTCTTTCTTTCTATGATTATGATGGCGACAACACTCCTATCATTAAAGGTTCTGCTCTTGGTGGTTTGAATGCTGAGCCAAAATGGGTTGATACCATTATGGAATTGATGGATGCAGTAGACACTTACATCGAAGAACCAGAAAGAGATAAAGATAAGCCATTCTTGATGCCAGTAGAAGACGTATTCTCGATCACAGGTCGTGGTACAGTAGCTACAGGTCGTATCGAAACAGGAGTAGCAAATACAGGTGATCCAGTAGAAATCATTGGTTTTGGCGACGAGAAAATGACTTCAACTATCACAGGTGTTGAAATGTTCCGTAAGATATTAGATAGAGGTGAAGCTGGTGATAACGTAGGTCTTCTTTTGAGAGGTATTGAGAAATCAATGATTAGAAGAGGTATGGTTATCTGTAAGTCAGGTTCAATCAAGCCACACAAAAAATTCAAAGCTGAGGTTTATATCCTTAAAAAAGAAGAAGGTGGTCGTCATACACCATTCCACAACAGATACCGTCCACAGTTTTACTTGCGTACAACTGACGTAACAGGTGAAATTCACTTGCCAGAAGGTACTGAGATGGTAATGCCTGGTGACAACTTAACCATCACTGTTGAGTTGATTGCTCCTGTAGCTATCAACAAAGGTCTTCGCTTCGCTATGCGTGAAGGAGGTAGAACAGTAGGTGCTGGTCAGGTAACCGAAATCTTAGAATAATTTATCATAAAATAAGTGAATCAGGTGTCCCGAAAACAAGGTTTTTCGGGATGCCTTTTACGCTAAATACGGGTGTAGTTCAAGGGTAGAATAGCGGTCTCCAAAACCGTTGATGGGAGTTCGAATCTCTCCACCCGTGCAATAAAGAATCGAAATGAACAAAACAAAAGCTTATTTTAAAGAATCCTACGACGAGCTAGTACTTAAAACTACTTGGCCTACGCTACCTGAACTTCAAAAAAGTGCAGCTATAGTTGCGTTTGCTTCTGTAATTATAGCTCTTATCATATTTGGTATGGATAAGGCTATTTCAGGTGTTTTGAAAGTAATTTATGGTTTGTTTTAAAAAACATTGATGGAATCATCGGATAAAAAATGGTACGTAGTTAGAGCTATCAGTGGGCAGGAGAATAAAATCAAATCCTACATTGAGAATGAAGTTGAGCGCAATAATATGCATCATCTTCTGGGTCAGGTGCTTATACCTACAGAAAAAGTATTACAAATAAGAAATGGAAAAAAAACCACCAAGGAAAAGAATTATTTTCCTGGTTATATCATGTTGGAAGCAAATCTTGATGGTGAAATTGTTCACATCATAAAAAACATTCCAGGTGTGATAGGATTTCTTGGCGAGGTAAAAGGAGGTGATCCTGTGCCGTTGCGTGCCTCAGAAGTGAACAGAATGCTAGGTAAAGTAGATGAGTTGGCTGAAACATCCGATTTAACACACATACCTTTTGTGATAGGAGAAACAGTTAAGGTTATTGATGGTCCTTTTAATGGTTTCAACGGAGCTATTGAAAAGATTTTTGAAGAAAAGAGAAAGCTCGAAGTTATGGTGAAGATTTTTGGAAGAAAAACTCCATTAGAATTGAGCTACATGCAGGTAGAAAAGGAAGGATAAATAAGATTTAAAATATTTAAAGGATGTGAGCCCTTTAAAATGAATAGGTGAGAGCCGGCTTCCACGGACAAAACCTGGGAATATAAAAACAATTTAAATTAAAAATGGCTAAAGAAGTAAGCGCTATTATTAAACTCCAAGCTAAGGGTGGCCAAGCCAACCCAGCTCCTCCTATAGGACCTGCTTTAGGTTCTAAGGGTGTTAATATCATGGAGTTTTGTAAGCAATTCAACGCACGTACACAAGATAAACAAGGGAAAATACTTCCCGTATTGATTACTGTTTACAGCGATAAGTCCTTTGATTTCATCATAAAAACACCACCAGCTGCTGTGCAGCTTTTGGAAGCTACTAAATTGAAGAGTGGTTCAGCTGAACCCAACAGAAAAAAGGTAGCCAAAGTAACATGGGATCAAATAAAGACTATAGCTGAAGACAAAATGCCTGACCTTAATGCATTTACCATTGAGTCGGCAATGAGCATGGTGGCTGGTACCGCCAGAAGTATGGGTATAACAGTAACAGGTGAATCACCAATTAAAAAATAATAGAAATGGCCAAATTGACAAAAAAGCAAAAAGCGGCTCTTTCTAAATTGGAGAAGAATCGCATTTATTCACTTACTGAAGCAACCGCATTAGTAAAAGAAACCTCTACAACCAAGTTTGATGGTTCAATAGATATGGCCATTCGTTTGGGTGTAGACCCTCGTAAGGCTAACCAAATGGTTCGTGGTGTTGTATCGTTACCGCATGGTACTGGTAAAACAGTTCGAGTATTGGCTTTGGTTCCCTCTGACAAAGAGCAAGAAGCAAAAGATGCTGGAGCCGACTTTGTTGGATTGGAAGAGTATATCGATAAAATCAAAGGCGGATGGACTGACATGGATGTAATTATCACCATGCCTTCCGTAATGGGTAAAATAGGTCCTTTGGGTAGAATATTAGGTCCTCGTGGCTTAATGCCTAACCCCAAAACAGGAACCGTTACCATGGAAGTAGGCAAAGCAGTTCAAGAAGTAAAAGCTGGTAAGATTGACTTTAAGGTAGATCGTTATGGTATTGTGCATGCATCTGTAGGTAAAGCTTCTTTTGCACCTGAGAAAATCAAAGAAAATGCAGAAGAATTGCTTAAAACTATTATGAAACTGAAACCAACTGCTGCTAAAGGTACTTATGTAAAAAGTATTTCTATATCAGCTACCATGGGTCCAGGTATACCTGTAGAAACTAAAGCAGCCACTGCATAATTAACTGAATTACAAAATTAGGAAATGACTAAAGACGAAAAAAACCAGTTGATTGGTGAGTTGAAAGAGATATTGCAAAACAATAACATCATCTACCTTGCCGATACCTCAGGGCTT
Source organism: uncultured Cryomorphaceae bacterium (assembly GCA_964481795.1). GTDB lineage: Bacteria > Bacteroidota > Bacteroidia > Flavobacteriales > Schleiferiaceae > CAYZUZ01. The sequence continues at coordinate 6,421 of CAYZUZ010000026.1, read as the reverse complement.
AATGCAGAGGCTACTACCAATCTTAGAAGATTGTGTTTTAATAAAAACATAAAACTTCGTGTGGTAAAGAATACCTTGTTGCAAAAAGCAATGGAACAATCCGGAAAGAATTTTGAAGAACTCTTCCCTACACTTAAGGGAAGCACTAGCATCATGATTTCGGATACAGGCAATGTGCCTGCTAGACTCATAAGAGAGCTTAGAAAAAAATCTGAAAAACCTTTACTCAAAGGTGCTTATATTGAAGAAGCCATATTTGTTGGCGACGATCAATTGACTGCACTAGAAAATATCAAGTCGAAAGAAGAACTCGTGGGCGATATCATATTGTTGCTACAGTCTCCAATCAAGAATGTTGTATCTGCTTTACAATCAGGCGGATCTACTATCCACGGCTTGTTAAAAACACTTGAGGAAAGAAATTCATAAACAAGTACGCACGTTAAGCTTCCATAAATCAATTATTTAAAATTAAAATTCACAAAAATGTCTGATATTAAAGATTTGGCCGAAAAATTAGTAAGCCTTACAGTAAAAGAAGTAAAAGAACTAGCCGATATCTTAAAAGATGAGTACGGTATTGAGCCAGCTGCCGCTGCTGTAGCCATAGCTGCCGGTCCTGCTGGAGGAGGTGAAGCTGCTGTAGAAGAAAAAACAAGCTTCGATGTAATCCTTAAATCTGCAGGTGCTTCTAAACTTGCCGTTGTTAAATTGGTTAAGGAATTGACTGGTTTAGGACTTAAAGAAGCTAAAGAAGTAGTAGATAATGCTCCAAAGGCTATCAAAGAAGGAGTAGCAAAAGACGAAGCCGAAGCATTGAAAAAACAGCTTGAAGAAGCTGGTGCTGAGGTAGAAATTAAGTAATTTTACTTAGAACTTTTAAGTTTAGGCCTTTGGTGTACCCATAGGCCTAAACTTGTTTTTATTGGTTTTATTCTAGTCATACTTTTTATTATTAAATGACAAACAAAGTGGTTCAATCAAAATCTCCAGGAAGAATTAATTTTTCTTCAACAAAAATCCATGCAGAATATCCTGATCTGTTGGAAATTCAATTGAAATCTTTTCAGGATTTTTTCCAATTGGAAACCAAACCCGAAGACCGACAGGACGAAGGTTTATTTAAAACATTTGCCGAAAACTTTCCAATTACTGATGCTCGTAATCAATTCGTATTGGAGTTTATCGATTATTTTGTAGACCCACCCCGCTACTCTCAAGAGGAGTGTATCGAAAGAGGCCTAACTTATTCAGTGCCGCTTAAGGCTAGATTAAAACTTTATTGTACCGACCCTGAACATGAGGATTTTGAAACCATCGTTCAGGATGTTTACTTAGGTACTATTCCTTATATGACTTCTAGAGGTACTTTTATTATTAATGGCGCTGAACGCGTTATTGTATCTCAATTACATAGATCTCCAGGTGTGTTCTTTGGTCAAAGTTTTCATGCCAATGGAACTAAATTGTACTCGGCTCGTATCATTCCTTTCAAAGGCTCTTGGATTGAGTTTGCTACGGATATCAATGAGGTAATGTATGCTTATATTGATAGGAAAAAGAAACTTCCTCTTACCACTCTTTTGCGCGCAATTGGTTATGAAAGAGATAAAGATATTTTAGAGATTTTTGAGCTTGCTGAAGAAATTAAGGTTTCAAAAACGGGGCTTAAAAAGGTAGTAGGACGAAAATTGGCTGCACGTGTTCTTAAAACATGGATTGAAGATTTCGTGGATGAAGATACCGGTGAGGTAGTATCTATCGAAAGAAATGAGGTGATTATTGATCGTGATGAAGTTATAGACAAAGACCACGTAGATTTAATCATTAATTCAGATGTAGCTAGTATTTTGCTTCATAAGGAAGATATTGAGGCATCTGAGTTTTCCATTATATACAATACTCTACAAAAAGACCCAACCAACTCTGAAAAAGAGGCGATGGAGTATATCTACCGTCAGCTTAGAAATGCCGAACCACCTGATGAGGAAACGGCCAGAGGTATCATTGATAAATTGTTTTTCTCTGAAACGCGCTACAGCTTAGGCGATGTAGGCCGTTACAGATTGAATAAAAAATTGGGATTGGATGTGGATTCAAGCGTTCAGGTTTTGACCAAGGACGATATGATTCGCATCGTAAAATATTTGATAGAGCTGATCAACTCAAAAGCTGAAGTGGATGATATTGACCACTTGAGCAATAGAAGGGTAAGAACTGTAGGTGAACAACTTTCAGCACAGTTTGGTGTGGGTTTGGCTAGAATGGCTAGAACCATCAGAGAGCGCATGAATGTGCGTGACAATGAAGTATTTACACCCATTGATTTGATTAATGCAAAAACGTTAAGTTCTGTAATTAATTCATTTTTTGGCACCAACCAGTTGAGCCAATTTATGGATCAAACCAATCCATTGGCCGAAATTACTCACAAACGCAGACTTTCAGCATTAGGTCCCGGTGGTTTATCGAGAGAACGTGCTGGTTTTGAGGTACGTGACGTTCACTACACGCATTATGGTCGTTTGTGTCCTATTGAAACTCCTGAAGGTCCCAATATTGGTTTGATATCATCGCTTACCGTATACGCTAAAATCAATAAACTTGGTTTTATTGAAACTCCTTATCGCAAGGTGAATGAGGGTATCGTTTCACTTACTGATGAACCTATTTATTTATCGGCCGAAGAAGAAGAAGGTAAAGTAATAGCTCAGGCTAATGCCCCTATCGATAGTTCAGGAGCATTTACCAATCCAAAAATTAAAGCAAGACTAGAGGGTGATTTTCCTGTTGTAGAGCCCAATGAGGTTCACTTTATGGACATGGCACCCAATCAAATTGCCTCTATATCAGCATCTTTGATTCCATTTTTGGAGCACGATGATGCCAATCGAGCTTTGATGGGCTCCAACATGATGCGTCAAGCAGTTCCCTTGTTGCGTCCTGAGGCACCTGTAGTAGGTACCGGTTTGGAAAGACAAGTAGCAAGCGACTCAAGAGTTCTGCTGAATGCAGAAGGAAGTGGAGTAGTAGAATATGTAGATGCCAACGAAATTCACATTCGCTACGAGCGCACCGAAGATGATCGTTTGGTAAGTTTTGATGATGATGTAAGAATTTATGATTTAATTAAATTCAGAAAAACCAACCAAAGCTCATGTATCAACTTGAAGCCTATCGTGACCAAAGGTCAGGAGGTATCTAAAGGTCAGGTGCTTTGCGAGGGTTATTCTACCCGCGATGGTGAATTGGCTTTAGGTCGTAACCTCCAAGTAGCGTTTATGCCTTGGAAAGGTTATAACTTCGAAGATGCTATTGTAATCTCTGAAAAAGTGGTTCGCGAGGATATTTTCACTTCTATACATATTGATGAGTACACACTTGATGTACGCGATACCAAATTGGGTATGGAAGAGTTTACCGCGGATATTCCTAACGTAAGTGAAGAAGCCACCAAAGATTTAGATGAAAATGGGGTTATTCGCATTGGAGCTGAAATCAAGCCAGGTGATATAATGATTGGTAAGATTACTCCAAAAGGAGAATCAGATCCTACACCCGAAGAAAAATTACTACGTGCCATATTTGGCGACAAAGCTGGAGATGTGAAGGATGCATCGCTCAAAGCGCCCCCCTCATCTTACGGTGTAGTGATTGATAAAAAACTCTTTACTCGTATGATGAAAGACAAAAAATCAAGAGTAAAAGAAAAAGAAGAAACAGAAAGAATCGAGCAGGAGTACAATATGCAAATGGAAGTTTTGAGGAATAAATTCCTAGAAAAACTCAACATATTGGTAGCTGGCAAAACATCACAAGGAGTAAGCAACGACCTCAATGAGGTGGTGATACCTAAAGGTACTAAGTTTACACAAAAAGTGCTTAATGCCATTGATGATTATACCCGCGTAACGGGTGGTCAATGGACTACAGATAGTGAAAAGAATGTACTTATTGCTACATTGATCCACAATTTCAAAATAAAGGCAAGCGACTTACTTGGTGTATTCCGTCGTAAGAAGTTTAACCTAACCGTAGGTGATGAACTACCTGCAGGTATCATTAAGCTGGCTAAAGTTTACATCGCTATGAAACGTAAACTCAAAGTAGGTGATAAAATGGCAGGCCGCCACGGAAATAAAGGTATTGTAGCCAAAATAGTACGCGAAGAAGATATGCCTTTCCTTGAAGATGGAAGACCTGTGGATATCGTATTGAATCCGCTAGGTGTACCTTCGAGGATGAACATTGGGCAGATTTATGAAACCGTGCTAGGATGGGCAGGTATCAAGCTCGGATTGAAATTTGCAACGCCTATATTCGATGGTGCATCTATCGATGAGATCAATAAATACACTGATGAAGCTGGAATACCACGCTTTGGACACACCCATTTGTATGATGGAGGCACGGGCGATAAGTTTGACCAAGCTGCTACCGTTGGTGTTATCTATATGATAAAACTCGGCCACATGGTGGATGACAAAATGCACGCACGTTCTATAGGACCCTACTCACTTATTACCCAGCAACCTTTGGGTGGTAAAGCACAATTTGGTGGACAGCGATTTGGAGAGATGGAGGTATGGGCTATTGAAGCCTTTGGTGCCTCAAACATCCTCAGAGAATTGCTCACCGTAAAGAGTGATGATGTGATGGGTAGAGCCAAAACTTATGAAGCCATAGTAAAAGGAGAACCTATGCCTGAGCCAGGTATTCCGGAATCCTTCAACGTATTGCTGCATGAGCTTACAGGATTAGGTTTGAAAGTAAACCTTGATTAAGAACTTTTAAGTAGAAAGAAAATGGCATTCAAAAAAACAGAAAAAAACTCCTTTAACAGCAGTTTTAAAAAAATAACCATCAGCCTTGCTTCGCCTGAGTACCTATTGGAACGCTCAAGTGGAGAAGTGCTCAAGCCAGAAACCATCAATTACAGAACCCATAAGCCAGAGCGCGATGGCTTGTTTTGTGAAAAGATTTTTGGTCCGGTAAAGGATTACGAATGCGCCTGTGGCAAATACAAAAGAATCCGATACAAAGGCATCGTTTGTGACCGTTGTGGTGTAGAAGTTACTGAGAAAAAGGTTCGTCGCGAGCGCATGGGCCATATCAGTTTGGTGGTACCTGTAGCTCATATTTGGTACTTCCGCTCTTTGCCCAACAAAATAGGTTACCTACTGGGCATTCCAACCAAAAAGTTGGATATGATTATCTACTACGAACGCTATGTAGTAATACAAACAGGGATAGCAACCAAGCCAGATGGAACTACCCCCGAAAGGTTGGAGTTTTTAACTGAAGAGGAGTACTTGGATATTTTAGATAGAATTCCAGCAGAAAATCAATATCTAGAAGATACCGACCCAAATAAATTTATAGCAAAAATGGGTGCTGATGCACTTATTATGTTGCTATCAAGAATCAATTTGGATGAGCTTTCTTATGAATTGAGAGATAGGGCTGGAAGGGAAACTTCGCAGCAAAAAAAGCAAGAAGCACTTAAGCGCTTGCAGGTTGTAGAGTCTATTAGAGATGCAAATACCAGGATAGAAAATAATCCTGAGTGGATGATTATGAAGGTGATACCTGTAATTCCACCAGAATTAAGACCTCTTGTGCCTCTAGATGGTGGTAGATTTGCTACCAGCGACTTGAACGACTTGTATCGCAGGGTTATTATCCGCAACAATCGTTTGAAAAGACTTTTGGAAATTAAAGCTCCTGAGGTAATTCTTCGAAACGAAAAAAGGATGTTACAAGAATCTGTAGATTCTTTGTTTGACAATACCCGCAAGGCAACTGCCGTAAAAACGGAATCCAATCGCGCACTTAAATCATTGAGCGACAGCTTAAAAGGTAAACAAGGCCGCTTCCGTCAAAACCTTTTAGGTAAAAGGGTTGACTACTCAGGTCGTTCGGTTATTGTGATAGGACCCGATTTGAAACTTCACGAATGTGGTATCCCTAAAGATATGGCCGCAGAACTTTACAAACCTTTTGTTATACGCAAGTTAATAGAAAGAGGTATTGTAAAAACAGTAAAATCTGCCAAGAAGATTATAGATAAACGCGAACCTATCGTTTGGGATATTCTCGAAAATGTAATGAAAGGCCACCCTGTATTGCTCAATCGTGCACCAACGCTTCACAGATTGGGTATTCAAGCTTTTCAGCCCAAACTTATTGAAGGAAAAGCCATACAATTGCATCCATTGACATGTACTGCCTTTAACGCGGATTTCGATGGTGACCAAATGGCCGTGCATTTACCCCTAGGACCAGCAGCCATACTCGAGGCTCAGCTATTGATGCTAGCCTCTCACAATATCTTGAACCCTGCAAATGGTTCGCCTATTACAGTGCCTTCTCAAGACATGGTTTTAGGTCTTTACTACTTGACCAAAGCACGCAAATCAAC
>CAYZUZ010000025.1:8685-10320 GCA_964481795.1 uncultured Cryomorphaceae bacterium | reverse complement strand
GTTTGGGAAAAACCTTTGAATGATAGGAAAGGTGTAATAACTCAGGAAGCAATTACTCAAATGGCGGTAAGAGATGTAAGTTCAATTCAAAATATAAGAGCTGGTACATATCGAGGCGTTGGAGGAAGTGATATTGGTACAATCGGAGGTTGGGAAGATGAAACCACCTTTTTTATAGATGGTGTAAAAGTTCGCGGTTCTGTTTCATTACCGCAATCTGCAATTGCTATAGAAGGTATAAAGAGTATGTCTATGGAATATTCAAATCAACAAAAGCAAGAAACATTGGAAAAGTTAGGTGTGAGAAAAGGCGATGTTCGCACCAATTTCCAAGACAATGCTTTCTTTTTCCCAAGTGTAGTAACCAATAAAGAGGGTAAGGCTAGTTTTAAGGTTAAGTATCCCGATGATGTGGCAAATTGGACAACTATTTTTATAGGTATGGATAATAAGAAACATGCGGCCTATGCCGAACGAAATACCTTGGCATACTCTGAGGTGAGCGCTCAATTGGCCACTCCGAGGTATTTGCTCAAAGGCGATAGTTGTGTGGTGGTGGGCAAAAGCATTAATTACCTAAATATACCTTTAAACACAAAATTTTACTTTAAAAATAACCAAGATACCAGTTTAATAAAAATAGATACTTTGACGGATGTGCTTGTGCATAGTATATCCGTTATTCCTAATGATTCTTTAAAGATTTCTTATAATTTAAAATTAGATAACGGATTTGTGGATGGTGAAGAGCGAGAGGTAAAAATATTGCCATTAGGCATGAATCACCAACAAGGAACATTTTGGAAGGTAAGAGGAGATACTACAATGGAATATCAGTTGGATTCGGCTGCCGATATTCACCTTTCAATTATGAATAATTCAGTCGATTTTTTATGGTCGGAAGTTCAGTATCAGTTAAACTATGCTCATTATTGTAATGAACAGTTGGCTTCTAAATTATTTTCTGTTTTGTCTGCATTGAGAATTCCAAAAATTCAAATCCAAGAAGAAGTAAGATTGAGAAAAATAGCCATCGAATTGATAGAGAAATTAGAAAAAGCAAAGAATGAAACCCATTTATGGGGCTGGTGGGGAAGTCAATTTACAAGTGATTGGATGTCGCTATATGTGCTAGAAAGTCTAAAAGATGCACAATCCTTGGGTTTTGAAGTAGATTTAAACAATAGCATAAATGCTTTAAAATCTCAATTATTTTTACTTCAAAATAAAAGGCAAATTATTCCTTATTTGTACTTTTTTAGTAAACACAATTATCTACATAATTATTCAAGCTATCTTGAGCATTGGAGTATGGATTCCTTACTTGTATCTGAAAAGATTCAATACGCATTTATTGCACAAAAAGAAGGTTTTAAGTATGACACTTTAGCAATTAAAATGCTAATACAAAAGGATATATTTGGCAACCTTTATGTAGTCAATAATTCAAAGTACAGTTTAAACTCGTCTATACACAATAGTCTTTTGTTTGCAGAATGGCTGATTCTTCAAAATGATAGTGCATCCATAGATGGTATCATTGAGTTTATTTTGAATCAAAAAAGTAAATATTTCTTAAATACAATAGATAGAAGTGCACTCATTAGACTTTTGGCTCGTCAGCAATTAGGAAAT
>CAYZUZ010000025.1:0-8585 GCA_964481795.1 uncultured Cryomorphaceae bacterium | reverse complement strand
GGCGATGAGGTAGATTATAAAGTATCAATTAACACAAAAAATGAGGCAAGCTATGTGATGTTAGAAATACCCATTCCCGCAGGTTTTATTATGAATAATAAAAGAAATTATTTTGGATATAACACCTATTTTGAACAGAAAGAGGACAAGGTTTATGTGTATCTCAACAGCTTATCTAAAGGTGTTTTTTCTATAAGTATACCTTTAACGGCTCGATTTACAGGGGGCTTTCAAATGAATCCTGTTAAAGCAGAGCTTATGTATTTTCCTGTATTAAATGGCAACAATCAAATTCAAAAAATTGAAATTTCTAAAAATTAGTTATAGCCTATTGATATTGCTTCAGATAGGTATTTCAGGATGCATGCAGCCTAAAACGATTCGTGTAGCCATTCAACCTTTGGGCGAGGTACCATTATCGTGGGTAGATTCTATTCAAAAAGCACTTACAATTCAATACGGTTTTGAAGTATTAATTTTAGATGAAGTGACACTACCAAAAAGTGCCTTTGTGCAAATAAAAACACCAAGATACAGAGCTGATTCTTTGTTGGTTTATCTGAAAAAACTCAAACCTAAGGATTTCGATTATATCATAGGAATTACTCAAAAAGACATTTCCACTTCAAAAAAAACGGATGCTGGTAAAGTAAAACAACCGCATCAAAAGTATTTTGATTGGGGTATTATGGGATTAGCAACTCGTCCGGGTAAGAGTTGTGTGATTTCTAGCTTTAGAATTCAACATAAAAATAAGGAGATATTTTACTCCAGATTACAAAAAATTGCAGTGCATGAATTGGGACATAATCTTGGTTTGAAACATTGTGAAGCCTCGGAAAGTTGCGTCATGCGTGATGCAGCTGAGTCGGTAAAGACCATAGATCATGTTGAAGGTACTCTTTGTGAATCTTGTAAAAAATTGATAAATTAATACGCTTATGAAAAATGTTTTTTTGACGCTATGTGCTTTGTGCTTTTTATATGTGAATGCACAAGAAAATCCAAAAATAGATACCTTGCAAATTCGTTCATTAGAAGGTATAAAATCTATGGGTATCACCCGTACAGGTAACGATACTCTTTGCCAAATAGATGGTAAGGCTGTTTCTTATGCAGAATATATAAGTTTTCTAAAAAGCACCTTGGTTCCAAAAACATGCAAACCTTGCTATGTACAACTTATTGATTTAAAAAATCGATTAACAGAAGAAGGTTTGTATTACGTGGGCGAAAGAGAGGGTTTTGAAAAGGAAATTTATTTGCCTTTTTCTAACTCAAAATACAAAAAATTATATATCAAAGACGATTCATATTATGATGGACCCGTAAAATACTATAAAAAGAATGGAAAACTCAAAAGAGTAGTGTATTATGATAAGGGTATTAAAATTCGAAAAAAAAAGTAATACTTACACCTCAGCCGACAAAGCTTTTACTTTGTGTTTGATACGCCAAAGAAGCAGCAATGCAGATAGGGTAAGGCCTGAGGCCAAACAGTACCATACTGCTAAGGCTCCGTATTCTAAATAAACTCCAAAATAGTATGCTCCAGGCAATGCCAGTCCCCAATATACGGCAAGGGTAATATAGGTAGGAATCTTCACATCGGCCATGCCTCGCAAAGCACCTAGGGCTACTGCCTGTAGGCCATCGGAGATCTGAAAAAACACTGCAATAATGATTAAAGTACTGGCTATGGCTGTTACTGCTTTTTCATCGGTATAGAAAAAAGGAAGCGATGTGTTGAACACTAGCAACAATATTCCACTTACCCCCATGATGCCTGTAGTCATGATGAGTATGGTTTTTAATGCCAATTTTAAACCTGCTATATTTTTCATTCCTAGTTGATTACCCATTCTAATAGTAGCAGTAGCTGCCAATCCTGTAGCGGCCATATAGGTGATGGATGCCAAATTGAGTGCTATTTGATGGGCAGCCAATTGGGTAGCACTTACCATACCTATAAATACGGCTGCCATTGCAAAGGCACTTACTTCAAAAATATATTGCAGTCCTGTAGGAATCCCGATTTTTAATATTTGCTTAGCATCGCTGAGTCGCACGCCTATCCAGCTCAATTGTAAGGGTATATGGCTGAATATTTTTGCTTTTTTTACAAATAAATACATGGCAAAAGCCATCACAACCCGCGATATTAATGTGGCATATCCTGCGCCTTCTATGCCCAATGCAGGAAAGCCCCATTTGCCAAAAATAAGTAAATAATTGAGTAAAACATTCAGTAAATTCACACTTACGGTAATGTACATGGCTTGTTGTGTATTGGAGAGTCCCTCGGCATATTGCTTAAAGGTAAAAAATACCAAAAAAGGCAGCATGGAAAAACCTAAAATGCGCAAATACACGGTGCTTTCCTTTACTACTTCAGGGTCTTGACCCATGTAGGGAAGGAGGTAGGTGCCACCAAGTACTACCAAAAAAAGAACAAGTCCGGCTAGGGTGTTGATCCAGAAACCAGCTTGAACTACGGGCGAAATTTTCTCATGACTTTTAGCACCATCGGCATTGGCAATGAGTGGTGTAATGCCAAAGGCTAAGCCAATACCAAAAACCATGATTACAGCAAAGATGCCATTGGCAAGCGATACTGCCGCCAAGGGAATACTGCCCAAGCGACCTACCATCACGCTATCGGCTACAGCCACCATGATGTGCCCTACCTGACTTACCGTAACGGGCCAAGCCAGTAAAAAATTCTTTTTGTAATGCTCGCGCAGGGTCATGGATTCAGTGTTTTTGTAAAACGGCCGCGAAGGTAAGCAGGGCTCAACCCAGTTGATTCATATAGGCTTATTATTCACAAAAACTTCACAAGGCCTTATCCAAGTTTGTAAGTCTCTAATTTCATTTGAGACTTACCCCAAAAGAATAGCTTTTTGATACATCTCAAGATAAATAGGCGCTATTTTTTCAATGGAATGTCGTTCTGCTTGTGCCAGGGCATTGAACTTGAGTTTTTCGGAGAGTACCTCATCATTTAAAATTCTAAGAGCACCTTTTGCCATGTTTTTTATATCTTTTACATCGCTGGTAAAACCGGTTTCACCATCCATATTTACTTCGGGCAAACCACCGGTATTGGTGCTTATTACGGGCACACCTGCGGCCATAGCTTCGAGTGCAGCTAGGCCAAAGCTTTCTTTTTCGCTGGGCAATAAGAACACATCGCTGCACTGAAGTACGCGGTGTATTTCGGTAGTCCGACCTACATAAATAATATCTTCCAACACGCCTAATTCACGTGCCAATACTCTAGACGGCTCTTTTTCAGGACCATCGCCTACCATCAGTAGTCGGGCAGGAATTTCTTTTCGCACTTTGGCAAATATTTCTATAACATCTTTAATCCTTTTCACAGGGCGCATATTGCTGATGTGGGTCAATATTTTTTGGCCTTCAGGGGCAAATTGCTTGCGCAAACATTTGGAATCCATTTTGTAAATAGACAAATCAATGAAGTTGGGTATCACTTGAATGTCTTTTTTGATATCAAAAATTTCGAGGCTATCTCTTTTTAAACTTTCTGATACCGAGGTAACTACATCCGAATGATTGATGCTGTAATTCACTGCCGGATGGTAGCTTGCGTTTTTGCCCACCAAAGTAATATCGGTACCATGTAGTGTAGTAATAATGGGAATTTTGATGCCTTTTTCAGCCAAAATTTGCTTGGCAGATAGGGCGGCATAAGCATGAGGAATGGCATAATGCACATGTAATAAATCGAGTTTCCACTTGGTAATGGTTTGTACCATTTTACTGGCAAGTGCGAGCTCGTAAGGCGGATACTCAAAGAGTGGATAATCGTGCACATTGACTTCGTGGTAGTAGATGTTGTCTTCCAAGATGTCGAGTCGCACCGGCTGACTGTAGGTGATAAAATGAACTTTGTGTCCTTGGCGTGCAAAGTATTTGCCTAATTCTGTGGCTATTACACCGCTGCCTCCGTAGGTGGGGTAGCACACAATACCTATATTCATAGAGTTTTTTTTAATGTAAGAAACCTCAATTGTGAGGCTTTGTTTTTTATAATGATTTATTTAGCAAGCAGCTCCTCAATCAAAAGCTCCATTTCTTTTACGTAGCTATTGTATTGGCTGGTACTCGGGCCTGAAAAACCCGTGTGAACTTTGATAAGTCTATAGTTTTTGTCATAAATGAGTAGGGTAGGGTAGGCTCTTAATTGCTCCAACATGGGCAAGGCTGCTTTTACATTTTCAGCTTGCGTATTGCCTGCAAATAACAAAGTATAAGGAATATCTAGGTCATTTTGTAGCTTGGCGATTTTGGGTAAAGATCGCTCAGGTTGATCACTTATTTCAAAAAACAAGCCCACAATTTCCAATCCCTTATCTTGATATTTTCTGTACCACTCGCTGAGTAATTTGCTTTCATCTAAGCAATTAGGACACCAAGTGCCGCCTATCTGCACTAAGGTTACTTTGCCTTGGTAGCGTGCTTTATTCATAGGATAAGCATGGCCATCAAGGTCGGTAAATTTTTTATTGGGGCCATCTTTGGTTAAAATGGTCGTTAAACCGTATGCATCGGGTAGTTCAAATCTCGAATTGGGGATGGCAATAAATGGCTTCTCCGCTGAAAAAGGATTGTGCATTCTGCCTCTCAATGTGTTTTTGGCATCTAATTCGGCCTCTATAAGGTAAGCAAATTTTCCATCTAAAGTACTCAGCATAAGTTTATTGCCATCAAATCCGCCTTCTAAATATCTATAATCGCCTGAGGCTGTAAGCAAGCTTGCAAATAGTACATTACCACCTTGCAGGTTGAGTTCCAAAATACCTTTGCGTTCGTTAGCCTCGCCTGCATTAAAGATAAATTCCCACTTGGGTGCAATGTATTCTAAGGTATTCATTGCATCAAAACGCTGGTCAAAATGCGCTACTTTTTTTCCAAAAATTTTGATGATTCTTTCCTTGTCGTTATCAATGTAATTACCGATTAAAACTTCTAAGTTTTCACCAAGTTCAAAATTTAATTCTGTATTAAATACTGGAAATTGGGCATTTATTTTACCATGTTCGTTTTTGATATCGAGGAGCTTGATGCTGTCTTGTGCATTGTAAATCCATATTTCATCTGGATTTTTAATTTCGAGGTAAAAGGGAATTTTATCTACCTGATTATAAGCATCTAATTGAACCCAATATTTAAGTGATTGACCGTAACTGACAAAAGCGATTAAAGGAGCAAAAAACAATAAAGGTAATTTCATACTAAAGTGTAATTGATTCAAAGAATGGAACAGGAGTTTATCTATTCCTGACAATTGCTTTACAAAAAAAGGCTCCAATAGCAATCAGAGCCTTTTTTACGTAACATAATACGTTATAAATTCAAAGCGGCCTTGAAATCTGCAATACGGGCATCGCATTTTTCTTGAGCCCCCTCTATTTCATCAAAAGTAGATATGGGTATTTTGATGCTAAAGTAAAACTTGATCTTAGGCTCTGTGCCTGAGGGTCGGGCTGTAATTCGAGCACCACTTTCGGTAATAAATTGCAGCACATTGCTCTTGGGTAAATCAATTGTTTCCGTTGTGTTTTCGATGAGATTCATTTTTACAGCATTTTCATAATCAAGGAAATAAGCAACTTTTTCGCCTGCTAATTCTTTAGGCGGATTAGCTCTTAAATCACTCATCATTTTTTGTATCTCCTCCAATCCTTCTTTGCCTTTTTTGGTAATTGATACCAAGCTTTCGCCATAGTATCCGTATTTTACCCAAAGATTTCGCAAAAATTCGTAATACGAAATATCATTGGCTTTGCCCCAAGCGGCTACCTCAGCAATCATTACGGCTGCGGCTATAGCATCTTTATCACGTACGAAGTCGCCTATCAAATAGCCGTAGCTTTCTTCGCCCCCTCCTACAAATTCAAGGGAACCTTCGTGATCGGCAATGAGTTTTGCAATCCATTTAAAGCCAGTAAGACATTCCATTTTCTGCACACCATAGTAATCGGCTATATCGAATATAATGTCGCTCGTTACAATCGTTTTTGCTACAAAATGATTTTTGCGCAACTTGTGTTCGCCCCGCATTTGCATCAATAAATACTCAATAAGCACAGCAGCTGTTTGATTTCCATTCAAAAGCACCCATTTGCCGTGATTGTTTTTTACGCCAATTCCTACTCTGTCGGCATCGGGATCGGTACCTATTACTAGGTCGGCATCTTCTTTTTCAGCCAAGGCCATTGCCATGCTAAGTGCTTCAGCTTCTTCTGGATTAGGCGATTTTACGGTTGGAAAATTACCGTCAGGAGTATCTTGTTCCCAAACGCGAATAGGCTCATTGAAACCGCAAATTTTTAGAACTTCAGGCAGCATATCTTTTGAGGTGCCGTGCAGCGCAGTAAACACAAGTTTCAAATCCTTTTTGCCTTCATTGCTCAGCGATAGACCTTTGATTTTTGCATAGTAGGCTTGGTCAATTTTTTCATCAGTATGGTGAATGAGTTCGGTATTTGCCTCAAAATGAATCTCATCAAATCCAACCTTGCGCACTTCAGCAATCACACCTTTGTCGTGAGGGGGTACAAGCTGCCCGCCATCGTTCCAATATACTTTATAGCCGTTATATTCAGGTGGATTGTGCGATGCTGTAATCATAATCCCTGCATTACAATTGTAATATCTTACTGCAAAACTAAGCCAAGGTGTTGGCTTAAATGTAGGCGAAATATATACCTCTATACCATTGGCGCTGAGTATTTCGGCACAGAGTTGAGTAAATTGTCGGCTGCCATTGCGTGTGTCGCAAGCTATAGCTATTTTACAGGTTTCATTAGGAAATTGGGCTTTTACATAATTGGCAAGTCCTTGAGTAGCTTGGCCTATAGTGTATTTATTGACTCTATTGGTGCCGCACCCCATAATGCCACGAAGTCCTCCCGTGCCAAAATCGAGTGCTGTGTAAAATGAGTCGATCAACTCCTTATCGTTGGCTTCGATAAGTTTTACTGCTTGTGCACGGGTTTCTGCATCAAAAGGTGCTTGAGTCCACGCTTTTGCTTTTTCAATGATTTCTTTGCTCATAATCTATTGTTTATTTTTTAAAAAGATGAAACGCTTGCGGCTCCTGTTACCTCAGTTTTGAGTTTGGCAGGTTCGCCTTTATATAAAATTTGACTGGCACCGGAGGCCATTATGTTTAGTTTATTATCGGCCCACACGCGCACTTTACTTGCACCTGTAGCATTGAGTATCAAATCGTTGATTCTCATTTCACTGGCCTCTAAATAAGAAGCTCCTGATAAATCTATACGCACCTCATCGGCATTGCCACGCAAGGTAGTTTTGGAAGCTCCAGAGTTGTTTATCATTACGTATTTAGTATCAAAATACAAATCCAACTTGGAGGCACCGCTTAAATCTACATGTAGTTTTTCTGTGCGAAATTTCTGTTTATTAAGTAATTTGCAGGCTCCAGTTATTTGTATTTTATTTAAAAATGGAGCGTAGATTTTTATGCCTGTTTTTTGGCTGCTTTCAATATTCTTGCTGCTGCTTATACGCAATTCTTTTGACTTTACTTCTATTTCAATAAACTCAAGTAAGTTTTCATCCATCTCAATTTCAACAGAATACGAGTCTGAATAAATCAACTCTATATCAAAAGCACCTGAGGCAGAAAGGTCTTGAAAAAGGTCTAAAGCTCTAGATTCAGTCACTATTTTGCCATCTCCTTGTACTGCTGAAAATTTACAAGAACTCAAGGCAAATAAAACTAAGAATAGAAATGAGGTTAATGTTTTCATATGTTGAGTGCTGGTTTTTATATAAGGCGAAGGTAGAAAACGGAATGCATTAGCCAATATATTTTCTTTGTTAACATAATGAAAACATTAGTAAATAAATAGAAACGATTTCTTAATTAGATTATAATCTTAACTTAATGTTAAAGGATTTTTCTTTGCACAGCAATAAAAACCTAAATAACATTTTTAAAAATGAAAAAACAATTATTCAATTTTCTTGCGTTAATTGCGCTCAACCTCAGTGGTTTAGCGTTATTTGCGCAAGGCGTTACTACATCCAGTATGAGTGGTGTGGTTAAAGATGAAACTGGCAGTGTTATGCCAGGAGCTGATGTAGTAGCGGTGCATGTACCTACTGGTACAGTGTATGGAGCTTTGTCTAACTCTGAAGGTGTTTTCAATTTGTATAATTTGAGATCTGGCGGACCTTATACGGTTACGGTTACCTTTATAGGTTACGCACCCCAGATATCTTCAAATATCAAGCTTCAATTGGGGCAAAACTTCAAGTTAAATGTATCTTTAAAACCTTCTTCCACACAGTTAAAAGATGTTGAAGTAGTTTTTGAAAAGAATACATTAATCAACTCGGAAAGAATGGGTGCAGCGGTGAACTTGGACGCCAAAAAAGTAAATGATTTACCTACCATCAACCGCGATATCAACGATTTTACCAGACTAACCCCGCAGTCTAATGGAACAAGCTTTGGTGGACGTGACAATCGCTTCAACAACTACACTATTGATGGAAATATTTACAACAACAACTTTGGCTTA
>CAYZUZ010000024.1:0-10735 GCA_964481795.1 uncultured Cryomorphaceae bacterium | reverse complement strand
TGGAAGAGGGAGGCAAACAATTAGGAACTTGTTCTACTATTACATCATCAATAAATACATCAGGGCCAAAGCCAGAATTGCCTATAAATCGAAGGAAAATTTTATTGCCCGTGTAGCCACTTGGAAAGTTTAAAATCTCTTGTTTGAAATCGCCCGCAGTAGTAGCTGTTGAGTTGGGGGTGTTAAAGCCAGGACCTACAAGTACTTGTAAGGTATCCCAAGCTAAGACAGTGTCTATTCTTGACAATACGGTCAATCTATCGTTAGGGTAAGAAGTATTGTATTGGTGCGACCAAGAGTATTTGAGCCAAGATACAGAATCTACCTTCAGTTTAGGACTGGTCATTACGGCAGTATTGCCATTACCTTGACTCCAAAAATTAGCTCTTGCTACGCCATTATTGTTGGGAGTGGCATGTATAAAATTGAAGGTGCCCCCTGTTAAATCCCAACAGTTAGGTGGCCAAATGCTAAAGTCTTCTTGATACGGGGTAACAACAGTACCGCAAGTGGTAGCACCCAAAAACGGACCCGCCCAGGTAGAACTATTAATGACATCACACACCGTACGTACATAAAAATCATATTGGGTAGATTGGGTTAAACCTGTCAAAATATATTGATTGCTGAGGATATTATTAATAACAGTGCCCGTGCCTTGTGTAAATCCTACAGCACCATATTCCAATTGAAAAGTAGCATTGGCATTAGCCGCCCAACCTAAGGTAAGCTGGGTAGAATCGGCATTGAGTACTGAAAAACCAGTAGGTTGATTACAAGTAGGAGTAAAGGTAAAAGGCCCTGCCCAAATAGAGGTATCGCCCACACCGCACACAGAACGCAAGTACACAGCAATGGTAATTCCTGAGCTAAGTCCAGAAAAACTGTAATTCGGATTTGTCAAGTTGACCAATGTGCCAGCACCTTGTGTAAAAGGTGAAACGCCCCATTCCAATTGATAAGTTGCAGTGCCCACTGCCGCCCAGTTTATGGTAGCCGCGGTGGCTGTAAGTCCGCTTACATTGATGCTACCCGGTGAAAAGCAAGAAGGAGGCGTAAAAGTATAGGTAAGACCGTTGATAGGTTTTACAGCAGAATTAAAAGGCATTGATGCATTATTAACCGTACCTGTTGTAGCTGAATCCCAAGAAGAAGTGGTAGTTACATTGCGGAAATCGGTATTCGAAAAGCCACGCAAACCCACTTGGGCAGTGATGGTAGCAGCAAGGTTTGCCGTTTGGCTATTGCCGTAGGCCAACCTCACTATATTACTTGTTTCTAGTAACTGAATTTGAAAATTCAGGGTATCAGTTGTGTTAGCAGTGCCAAATCTCCTGTAATTTTCCCATTGTATAATGCAGATTCTATTGGGCGCTATACCCATAGTGTCTATCCTAAGAGAAGAAGCTGCGCCATTGGCTTGTAAATCTCTATTGAAAGGAGTAATAGTACCTTGCTTATTGGCCGGTGCCGATGAGGCTGCACTTATGGAATTATAGCCAACACCTTGCAGGCTCACAGCAGTATTTCCGTCGGCAGAAATACCCAAGCGAATAACACCGTCATTACGTACGCCAATTCTATCGTACACCACGCCATTAAACGTAAAGTTGAAACCGATAGGAAAACCAGGGCCTACATCTGTAAAACCGCCAAGTGGGGCAGCTGGATCCACAAATCGTTGGTCATCAGATGAACCATCACCTAAAACCACACCCCCTGTAATGAGTGTATAAGGGGCATTGCCAATAGTAAATGAATAATTGTTGATTTGACCTTGTAAGCTTAATGTTACAAAAATAAAAGCCATTAGGCTTGAGTAAATTTTACGCATATCAAAAAAGAGATTTTGGTTGGTATGAAATAATTTTCAAATGTATTAAGAAATATTTTTATTACAAAATTATTTTTAATTTAAAAATTATTGTCCTTGTGTATTCAGTTTAGATTAAATAGTGTCTGATTTTCAGTCTATTTGATGGTGAAATTTTAGGTTGAAATTACTATAATTCTAAGATGTAAGTGTAAAATTGTATACGAATAGGCTTTTCGTACATAGGGTCAATCAAATGCAATTCCTCTTTTTTATTTTTTAAGAAAATAATTTTAACCACCGTTTTGGAACACTTAGGTTTAATTTGCCTTAATTTAAAAAAGAAGTGAATAATGACTAAAAAACAAAAGGCCCACTATGTAATCACCGAACTGGAGCGATTGTACCCAGAAACGCCAGTGCCTTTGAACCATAAAGACCCCTATACCTTACTGATAGCAGTGCTCCTCTCGGCCCAATGCACCGATGAGCGCGTGAATAAAATCACACCTATTTTGTTTGAAAGAGCTGATAATCCGGTAGATATGGAGAAACTTTCACTGGAAGAAATAGCTGCGATTATTCGCCCATGTGGATTGACACCTATGAAAAGTAAGGGGATTTATCACTTGACCAGAATATTGCTCGAGAAACACCAAGGCCAGGTTCCGGAATCGTTTGAGGACTTGGAAGCCTTGCCAGCCGTAGGCCATAAAACAGCAAGCGTGGTTATGAGTCAGGCATTTGGTCATCCAGCTTTTCCGGTAGATACCCACATTCACAGGTTGATGTACCGCTGGGGTTTAAGCAATGGCAAAAGTGTGGAACAAACCGAACGCGATGCCAAAGTTTTGTTTCCCAAACACTTATGGAATAAGCTCCATCTGCAAATCATTTTTTATGGTCGCGAGTATTCACCCGCAAGAGCTTGGGATATTGATAAAGATTTCATCAGCAGAGAAATTGGGCGCAAAGCATTAATAAATCCTCTATTGAAAAAGAAAGAGGAAGAAAAGCTCATTTTAGATTCGTAGAATATCCTTCAGATTGCTGGGTAATGCCTAAGTTTGTCAGCATAAAAATTAAAAAACCATGCACATAGCCATAGCCGGAAATATTGGCTCGGGAAAAACTACTTTAACCCGTTTATTATCAAAGCATTATAAATGGAATGCACATTACGAAGATGTGGAAGACAATCCCTATTTAGATGATTTTTACAACGAAATGCAGCGATGGAGTTTCAATCTACAGATTTATTTTTTGAACTCTCGCTTTCGCCAGGTATTAGAAATACGCAATTCGGGTAAAAATACCATACAAGATAGAACCATATACGAAGATGCTTATATTTTTGCACCTAACCTGCACGCAATGGGGCTCATGCCTCAGCGCGATTTTGAAAATTACCAAAGTCTTTTTTCTTTGATGGATAATTTTCTTCAATCGCCCGATTTGATGATTTACCTCCGAGCTTCCATTCCTACTCTGGTAGACCAAATTCAAAAACGTGGTCGCGATTACGAAACCAATATCCGACTCGATTATTTGAGTCGCCTCAATGAGCGCTACGAAGCATGGATTAGTGAGTATAAAAAAGGTAAGTTGCTCATTATTGATGTAGATGCTAATAAATTTGCAGAGAATCCTGAGCATTTGGGAGAAATAATCAATAAAATAGATGCAGAAATTCACGGATTATTTTAATTACCATGAAAGTTTATTATTCCATAGAAGAGTTTAAAGCCCTTGATTTTGCAGTAGTTACTACAGGTACCTACGATGGAGTGCACTTAGGACACAAAACCATTCTCAACCGCTTAAACAAGATAGCTCAAGAGAGCGGAGGTGAGTCGGTACTGCTTACATTTCATCCACATCCTAGGCAGGTGTTACAGCCTGATGTAGATATTAAACTACTGAATACTCAAATGGAAAAAATAGAACGCTTGCGCGAAACAGGATTGCAACATCTTATAGTCCAATCGTTTACCAAAGAGTTCAGCCGCATCAGTTCGCTTGATTACGTAAGGGGAATATTGGTAAAACAGGTAGGTGCAAAGAGATTGGTTATTGGTTATGATCACCATTTTGGTCGCAATAGAGAGGGTAGTTTTGAACATTTAAAGGAATTTGGACCCGTTTACGGATTTACTGTAGAGGAAATACCTGCTCAAGAACTCAACGAAATGGCGGTAAGCTCTACCAAAATAAGAAAAGCATTGAGCGAAGGCGATGTGAAAGCTGCCAATAGATTTTTGGGATATTCATATAGTTTAGAGGGCAAAGTAGTTCGTGGCAATCAAATAGGCGCTACACTAGGTTTTGCTACAGCAAATATTGTAGTAAGCGACCCGAATAAACTCATTCCCGCTGATGGAGTTTATGCCGTGCTGGTAGAATGGGTGAGCGAAAGAGGCGTGTTTAAAAAAGCCATGTGCAATATTGGTCACAGGCCTACAATAGGGGGGCAATTCAGGACAATGGAAGTACATATATTTGATTTTGATGGAGATATCTATGGCGAAATGCTGATAGTACACTTTAAGCACAGATTGCGCGAAGAGCGAAAATTTGAATCGTTGGAAGAACTAAAAAAACAATTGGTTACCGATAAACTTGAAGCCAAGCTCAATTTATAAGCACAACCATGAATGCAAACTAAATGAATATTTTTATAGAAACCTTACAGACACGGTTTGCAAGAAACCAGCACACACATCCAGATATTCAATGGGTTGATTTTGTTGAAAATCTGATTGCGCAACCCCATAAAGTAAGCATCCTGCAAGCCATGGATCAGAGTGGGGGAGAGCCTGATGTAATAGATTTTGACCCTATAAAAAAACAGTACTTGGTGGTAGATTGTAGTAAGGAAAGTCCGGCAGGCCGACGAAGCTTATGTTTTGATCAAGATGCATGGCAAAGCAGAAAGGCCAACAAACCCACGAGCAGCGTAGAAAAATTTACCCTAGAAATGGGTGCTGAATTGCTTACTGAGCAAGATTATTTTTATTTACAAACGAGGGAAGTTGTAGATGCCAAGACCTCAAGTTGGATTCAAACTCCGTTTGAAATCAGAAGTTTAGGTGGTGCATTGTTTGGCGATTATCGATTTGGCAGGGTTTTTATTTATCACAACGGAGCCGAATCATACTATGCAGCAAGGGGTTTTAGGGTAAAAATTTGGGTTTAAAATAAACCCTTCAAGTTTTAGTTACTTGAATATATCAATTTGAAACAACATAAACATGGCAAAATTGAATGCGTACAAAATCTTTAATTTAGGAGTTTTTCTGTTGCTTACAAGTCTATTTTTCCGTGTTCATGCACAGCCTATTCATCCCTTAGCAGATAAAAAATCTACCGCCCAATCATTGATAATCAAAAAGAAGAAACTCACTGAACTACCCACAATTACAGCCCCTTTACAATTAGAAATACTTGATTTACGTCAGAATAATATAGAAATAATTGGTGATGAAATAGTGCAATTTAAAAACCTAAAGTCGTTACGATTGGGAAGAAATCCTCTCCAAAAAATCAGTGAAAAAATCAGTGAGTTAGAAGCCTTGGAATACCTTGATTTATGGAATACCGATATTTCTGAATTACCAGAATCCATATTCAAAATGAAGCATTTAAAAGAAATTGACATCCGACTTTGCCCCATTCACAAATCGGTGATTGAAAGATTGATAGATGAATTGCCTGATACAAAAATTCTATTTTCTTACGATTGTAATTGTTGAGAAAACAATTTATTTGCTAAATATTTTTTTTAAGGGATATCTTGTTGTATTTTAAGGCCTGATTATATAAAAAAGATATTTATGCGTGATACTACTGATTTGAAAATCAGCTTAAGAACCCTGTGTATTGAAGATTATTTGAATTTGAAAGACTCTATGGCACAGGCCTATTCGAGCATGGGAGGAAGCACTTGGAGCGAAGAAGCAATACAAAGACTCTTACAAAAATTTCCCGATGGACAGATCGGAATATTGGTAAATGACAAAGTGGTAGGCTGTGCACTATCGCTTATCATTGACTTTAACACCTATGGAGCGCAGCACACCTATGCTCAAATTACAGGTAATTATACCTTTGATACCCATGATTTTAATGGCGATGTTTTGTATGGAATAGAGCTTTTTGTGCACCCCGAATACCGAGGCTTGCGCTTGGCTCGCAGGCTGTATGACGCCCGCAAGGAGTTGTGCGAAAATCTGAATTTAAAGGCCATCATTGCTGGTGGGCGCATACCCGGATATCAAACCTATGCGAAACAGCTTACACCTAAACAATACATCGACAAAGTGAAGGCTAAGGAAATTTACGATCCTGTGCTCAGCTTTCAATTGGCTAATGATTTCCACATCAAAAAAGTAATGAAAGGCTATCTATCTGGCGATCAAGAGTCTTTGGAGTATGCCACCTTAATTGAATGGCTGAATATTTACTACGAACCTCGTCAAAGTTTGATCAATCAGCAAAAATCTATAGTGCGCTTGGGCTTGGTTCAATGGCAGATGAGGCCCCACCGCGATTTGAGTTCTTTGATAGAACAAATTGAGTTTTTTGTAGATGCAGTAAGCGATTACAACAGCGATTTCATCCTATTTCCAGAGCTGTTCAATGCTCCATTGATGGCCGAGTACAACGACTTAGGCGCTGCGCAAGCCATAAGAGGATTGGCCGGCTACACACCTGAAATATTGACCAAGTTTAAGGAATTTGCAGTAAGCTACAACATCAATATCATCACAGGCTCTATGCCTATGCTTGAGGGTAAATTATTGTACAATGTTTCTTATTTATGCAGGAGGGATGGTAGCTATGAAGAGTATAGAAAAATACATATAACCCCTTCGGAAAGAGATGCTTGGGGTATGGTAGGAGGGTCTAAGCTTGAAACCTTTGATACCGATTGTGGTAGAATTGGTATCGTGATTTGTTATGATGTAGAGTTTCCTGAATTATCGCGTTTGTTAGCCGATCAGCAAATGGATATTTTATTTGTTCCTTTTCTCACCGATACGCAAAACGGATATATCCGTGTAAGGCATTGCGCACAAGCTCGAGCCATTGAAAACGAGTGTTACGTAGCTATTGCAGGTTGCGTGGGTAATTTGCCTAGGGTTAATAATATGGATATTCAGTATGCGCAATCTGCCATATTCACGCCATCAGATTTTCCTTTTCCTACCAATGGTGTCAAGGCCGAAACCACACCCAATACAGAAATGACCATTATAGCCGATGTGGATTTAGATAAACTCAAAGAACTACACTCCTATGGTTCTGTAAGAATTTTAAAAGACAGACGAAAAGATTTGTACGAAATAAAATTTAATGGTAAAAAGGATTAAGATAGCCTTGAATTTGATTAGGTGTTTAAGTTCAAAGTTTGTTTAATATTAATAAATAATTTATTATAGGATTATAGGATTGTATCTGGGCATTTTAGAGTTTGTATTGTTTGAAATTCATTAAAAAAAATGACAAAAATAGATAAACCCATTCAAAGAGGTAGATTAAGACAAGTACTTGGTAAAGAGTATTTTATTTTAAAACGAAAGTTTGATTGGTTTTTTGGTGATAAGAAATGGGCAGAATCTAAAAATAAACACCTTTTAGAGTTCTCTGTTTTTAGTCATAAATCAATGATTCTTAGACCACTTAAGGATGTAGAGATGTATTTACAAGAAAACAAAAGAACAAACCTTAAAATAGCTATTTCACAATTAGATAAAGTATTGATTAAGCCAGGGCAGACCTTTTCAATTTGGAAACTAGTCGGAAGACCTTCGAAGTATAAAGGTTATTTAGAAGGACTTATTTTAAATCAAGGTCAAATTGGAAAAGATACGGGCGGTGGGCTTTGTCAATTAGGGAATTTACTTTTTTGGATTTTTGCTCACTCACCTCTTACAATTACCGAAAGGTTTAGGCACGGCTATGACGTTTTTCCTGATACAAATAGAAAAGTGCCATTTGGTGCAGGCGCTACGCTTTCCTATAATTACATTGATTTGCAAGTAAAAAATGAAACTGAAAACACTTTTCAATTAAACCTTTGGCTTGATGAGACCTATTTAAATGGTGAATTGTTAAGTAATATTAAAATTGATAAAACATACAAAATTGAAGAAAGAAATCATCTAATGAAACAACAATTTTGGGGTGGTTATTCAAGACATAATCAAATTTTCAAGATAGAAACAGATAATGAACGAATAACAGAGAAACTACTTGTTGAAAATCATGCAATTATGATGTACAATCCATTTCTCGAAGAGAAAAAATAACTCAACAAAAAACAAAACTTCGGATATACATTATATGGGTAAACAAGCTGTCATTGTTTAACTTGTCTCGCGCAGCAAGGCAGCTGCATACAAGGCGGCTGTTTCGGTTCGCAATCGGCTTTCGCCCAATTGTACAGGTTCAAAGCGTGCATTCAGTGCCCATTGCACTTCTTCAGTGGTGAAATCGCCCTCCGGACCAATCATTACATGCAAAGCACCTTCAGTTGGAATCAAATTTTGAATGGCATTTTTTTCTGTATCAATGCCGCAATAAGCAATGGCTTTGGGCCCGTCGATGTTTTGATTGAGCACTTCTTTGATATCTATCAAACCACTGAAATGCGGAAAATGAAATTGCCTGCTTTGCTTGGCAGCCGCTACAATTATTTTTTGGCATCTTTCGGTGTTGATGTGCTTGCGTTCGGTGCGCTTGGTATTGATAAAGGTAAACGATGCCATACCTAATTCTGTACACTTTTCGAGCATCCATTCATTTCTATCCATATTTTTGGTGGGTGCCACATACAGATGCAATTGGGGTTGCTGCAAGCGCTGCGTTTGCACAGATAAATCTGTTTTTACGTACACCTTATTTCTCTGTATATCAAATAATTCACCCTCTACCCATTCACCATTTCCATTGGTAATGATGAGCCTTTGTTGGGGCTTCATTCTAAGTGCTTTTGCTATGTGATGGCTTTCCTCGGTAGCGAGTTCAAGCGTGGCATCGGGTTGGATATTTGTATGAAAAAATACCTGCATCAAGCTCCTATTTTATCAGTTTTATGCGGACGAGCGGTTTGACGCTCAATAAATTTGATGATTTCTGTGGCCACATCTACCCCTGAGTATTTTTCAACTCCTTGCAAGCCAGGCGATGAATTTACCTCCATTACCAATGGACCACGATTGCTTTGCAACATATCTACACCGGCTATCGACAATCCCAATGATTTGGCGGCTTGAACGGCCATTTCTCGCTCAGCTTTGTTTAATCTTACCTTTTCGCCTGAACCACCTCGGTGTAAGTTACTTCTGAATTCTCCTTCTTGGCCTCGCCTGCGGTAAGCAGCTACCACTTTACCATCTACTACAAAAGCTCTTACATCACAGCCATTGGCTTCTTGTATAAATTCTTGTACCAAGATATTGGCATCCAAACCATAAAAAGCTTCAATAACTGATTTGGCCGCCTTTTTTGTTTCTACCAATACCACCCCTAAGCCCTGTGTTCCTTCCAAAAGCTTCACTATTAAGGGTGTACCTCCGACCTGTTTGATCAGGTTATCAATGTCGCTCGGATATTTAGCAAAAGCAGTTTTGGGAATACCAATATGATGTCGGGCCAAAATTTGCATGGCACGCAATTTATCGCGTGAGCGAACCAATGCCAAGGAACTCACCGTTGTAAATACTTTTTTCATTTCAAATTGCCTGATGATGTTGGAGCCATAATAGGTAACCGAAGCACCTATTCTTGGTATGATAGCATCCACATTTTCAATGATATGATCACCATAATACACGCCTAATGAGCCTGTGTCCATCACTACATAGCACTTGGTATGATTGAGTACTTTTACCACATGCCCTCTTGCTGTGCCGGCTTCTATCAGGCGCTGTGTGGAGTATAAATTTCTATTGGTCGAAAAAATGAGTATGTTCATGTAGGATTTTGTACTTGATTTTTTTGTTGCAAGGAAAGGTCTTTTTTACTTACATCTACCAAAAAGCCTCGCTTGAGGAGTCTCTTGCCAAGCAATACGGGAAAGCGCATTTGTTCACGATCAGCCAGGGTAAATTCAGTCTTTATTTTCCGGCCGAAAAGTACAACTTCCGTTTTGATGGAATAGCGAAATTCACTTTGTCCAAATGAATTTTTGATTACTTTTTCTTTAAAATCATATGAAGTAAAGGTAATTTTCTGATATGCAGGATGTTTGGGATCAAGCAGTCTAAAGCTGATGAATTGTTTGCCATTTTGCTCATGGAGCTTTACACGGTGGCAATGTATAGCCGATGTATTGGCTCCTGTATCTATTTTACAATCTATATTTTCTAGTTTAAATTCAGGAAAATCGATGACATCTGTAGTACCTATAATTACAATCGGTTTTGCAATGTTTTTTTTCATCATGGGGTAGATTTATGTATCATTTTTTTAATAGGCAATCGAGCTGTTATTTCAGTTGCAAATTTTTTGTTTTGTGTGTGTAAATATTGATTATAACCTGCCACGGCTATCATGGCGCCATTATCAGTAGTGTATTGAAAATCAGGAAGAAAAACGTTTACATTTATGGTTTTGCCCAAGGATAATAGTGCCGAGCGCAATCCAGAATTGGCCGATACACCACCAGCTACTGCCACGTTTTTTATGCCAGTTTGCAGCAGGGCCAATCGCAGTTTATCGAGCAATACATCGATCAACGTTTTTTGATAGGATGCAGCCAAATCTTCTTTTCGCTCTTCAATAAAATTGGGGTTTTCTTTCGCGTTTTTTTGTATCAAATACAAAAAAGAAGTTTTAAGACCCGAAAAACTATAATCAAGATTAGGAATGCGTGGCTTGCCAAATGTAAATGCTTGCGGATTTCCTTTTTGAGCTAAT
>CAYZUZ010000023.1:0-10909 GCA_964481795.1 uncultured Cryomorphaceae bacterium | reverse complement strand
AAGGTTTAGGTAAATATGTTGAAAAACATTGTTTTATAAATGAAATCAATAATATTGTGGTTTTTCTAACATTAACAGGAAAAGGAAAAGGTAAATGGAAAGACAGAAAAACCGAAATCTATCGAAAAGTAGATTGGATACAATTGTAAAGATGAAAGGGATTCGTTCAATCAGCTCCCCAATTATCCCATTCCTTTGGCTACGACTTAAACTATCAATACCACGCAACAAAAGCTCACCAACTCGATCGTATTTACAATGGATTTCCTAACGCAGGCGACCCACCGGCTGAGTTGGTTTAAGTATGAAAATCTCACTCAAAAGACTCACTCTTTTTTTCTATATTTACCTCATCAATTTCATCATCATGGCAAAAAAATATGAATTACGTCCACTGATTTCTTTTGATAATTATCAATAATTAGGGTTTTATTTAAAGCTCGATACAATGAGTCTGCCACTACCTTAAAACTTAAATAAGACTTTGAGTTTTTTTTCTAATTCGTCAAGGCTGATATCGATCCATAAATTCTCATCATGGGCCATCAATATTTTGCCTCTTTCTTCTGATACTGCAATGGCTACTGCATCTGTTTTTTCAGCTATGCCCAAGGCTGCTCTGTGTCGCAGTCCAAATTGTAAAGGAAGTTTAGAATTTTCACTCACGGGTAATATGGCACTGCACGCTGTTATGATATTGCCTTGTACTATAGCAGCACCATCGTGTAAGGGGCTGTTTTTCTGAAATATGGTTTGCAACAATCGCGTACTTAATTTGGCATTGATCGTGAGTCCACTTTGTATATAATAATCTAGGTTAGAATCGCGGGCTATTACTAAAATGGCCCCTGTTCGCTGTGCCGAAAAACTCTCTATGGCCTTTAAAATATATTCGTATTCAAGCTGTATGCTTTTGTTTTTACTGATGCCAAAGGGTTTTAGAAAATCTTTGCGCAGATTTATTTTGGGAGAGCCTATCATCAATAAAAATCGCCTGATTTCAGGTTGGAAAATTACTATCAGGCCTATAAAACCTACATCGATAAATCTTCCTAAAATACCTGTAAGCAAATACATTTCCATAGTTTGCACCCAGCGCCAAAGTAGATACAACAAGAGCAGACCAAAAAATATTTTTAGCGTAAGCGAGCCTTTCATCAGTCGGTACACCTGATACATCAAAAATGCTACAATTATAATGTCGAGTATGTCTTTAAACTGCATGGGTTTTTTGGTTTAGTTGATAGATTTCAAAAATATCGATGACTTGCTTGGCTTCTTTTACATCGTGTACCCTAAGTATGTGTGCTCCATTTTGTAAAGCAGCAAAGTGCAAGGCCGATGTGGCCGTGAGTACCTCATCAGGTGTTGTATTTAAGGCTTTGTAAATCATTGATTTTCTCGATATACCCACCAGTATAGGGTGCTTGAACAAAGAAAAATGGGATAAATGTGCGAGTAA
This sequence comes from uncultured Cryomorphaceae bacterium, assembly GCA_964481795.1. Lineage (GTDB taxonomy): Bacteria > Bacteroidota > Bacteroidia > Flavobacteriales > Schleiferiaceae > CAYZUZ01. Next base: position 9,447 of record CAYZUZ010000023.1, on the reverse strand, counting down.
TTTGTAATTGTGCTGTTGTGCTTTACCAAATCCAAATCCAGGGTCAATCAAAATATCGTTGATTCCTTTGCTTTTCAATTCAGCTATTTTTTCGCTCAATGATTTAAAAACTTCGGCAATTATATCTTGATAATCTGTGTTTTGCTGCATCACCTCTGGCAATCCACGACTGTGGGTAAGCACATAAGGCACTTGATGTTGTGCTGCTACAGATAGGATTTCGGCATCCCATGCGCCCATGCTTACATCGTTGATCATTGCTACGCCACCGTCAAGAGCTCGTTGTGCCACAGCGCTTCTATAGGTATCAATAGAAATTGGAATATCCGGAAATTCTTTTACCAGTTGTGGTAAAATTTCTTTCAAACGGTTCCATTCCTCCTCAGGACTAGGTGCTGTGCTGCCGGGTCTTGTAGAACAGGCTCCAACGTCTAGTATATCAGCGCCTTGCTCTATCATAAGTGCTGCTTTTTTAAGCACATCTTTTGAATGGGTGGCTCTGCTTTGCTCCCAATAAGAGTCGGGTGTTATATTGATGATGCCCATAATTTTGGGCTTATCTAATGTAAATATTTTGCCTAAAAGATTTATTGTGTACGTTGAATTCATGTGTACATTTTTGCTTTGCTAATGTAAAACAGATTTTGGGTTGTAGACTTTTTGTATTCTTAGGTGCACCTAAACCCTGTAGTGTCGTTTCGGGTTACTTTTGTTTTAATTAATACTCAATAATGTTTACCGGAATTATAGAAGCTACAGGTAAGGTAAAGGGCCTTAACCGAGAAGGTAGTAATTTACATTTAGATATTGAATCATCTATAGCACAAGAACTTAAGATTGATCAAAGCATAGCGCACAATGGCGTTTGCCTTACGGTAGTGGCTTTTCCTGATGCGCACACCTATCGCGTTACAGCCATAGATGAAACCCTCCAAAGAACCAATTTGGGTACATTAAGCATCGGTAGTTTGGTAAATTTAGAACGTTGCATGAGATTGGGTGACCGACTAGACGGACATATGGTGCAAGGACATGTAGATACCACGGCTACACTTACAAAAATCGAAGACCTCGATGGTTCTTGGAATTTGTATTTTAAGTATGCTGCATCGGCTGGCCACATTACAGTAGAAAAAGGCTCTATTTGCATTAATGGCATTAGCTTAACTGTGGTAGAATCTGGTGCCGATCATTTTTCAGTATCAATCATTCCATATACTTGGGAGCACACCAATTTGCATAGGCTTCAGGTGGGCGATAAGGTCAATCTTGAATTTGATATTTTAGGCAAATACATTGCAAAGCTTTTGGGCAAATAACCCAACCTATTCCTATATTGCACCCCTTATGAGCGTACTTTACCACAAAATCCATCAATTATCGCCTGAGGCTCCCTGGGTTACCTTCATTCATGGTGCCGGGGGTAGCAGCAATGTGTGGTTTAGGCAAGTAAAAGATTTTAGTCAAAACTTTAATGTTTTGCTCATCGATTTGCGCGGTCATGGCAGGTCTAGCGATATTTTTAAAGACTGGATGACACAGCGGCAATATGATTTTCAGGATATTTGTTTGGACATAATACATGTGCTTGATCACCTAAAAATCCAAAAAAGTCATTTTGTAGGCATCTCATTAGGTACAATTATTATCCGTGAAATAAGTGAACGTTTTCCAGAAAGAGTACATGCAATGGTACTAGGAGGTGCTGTAATTAGATTCAACAACAGGTCGCGACTTTTGGTATGGACTGCACACCGCATCAAAACTTGGGTGCCCTATATGTGGATATATAAGTTGTATGCCTATATTTTGATGCCCAAAAAGAGGCATAAAAAATCCAGAAGTTTGTTCGTAAATGAAGCAAAAAAACTCTATCAAAAGGAATTTTTGCGTTGGATTCGCATCACATCGCAGTTAAAACCTGTGCTAAAAATATTTAGAGAGAAGGATAGCCCTAGGCCCATTTTATATTTAATGGGAGCCGAAGATTATATGTTTTTGCCTTCAGTGCAAATTGCTGCCAATCAACATGCAAATGCCACACTTGAGATAGTGCCCGATAGTGGTCATGTGGTCAATATTGACCAAGCAGAAATCTTCAACCAAAAAGCGATTGCTTATCTGAAAGTGATGAAATAATTTCATTTTTTCTCATATCTTTTATCCTGCTTGTACTATATACTTGTCGTTTTTTTATAAATAAACCAAAATAAGATAAATTATCCTGTTCAATTCCTGTTAACGATTAAAGTATAATCGCAACGAAATTTCAACCGTGAACGCTACAGAATAATTTGAGCAAGCAAAAAGAAAATGCCAAAATCTGCGAGCAAGAATTGTTGGTGAAAATAATTGAATCTTAAGGTTCGCGATGCAGCAACTGTGCGTCTTGTTCTTTCAATATGCCTTTTTTATTGCGCACATCCATGGCATGTGTAATCCAAAGCAAGCCTGTATGGTATGCTGCCATTTGTCCTGCTTGCCCTAGCTGTACAAAGCGGTACATATATCCCACTTGAAATGTAAAATTTTTATACTGATAGCCCACATTGACCCACGTGCGATTTTGATCAAAATAATTAAAAGTGATGGATTCACCAAAATTCACCAAAATTTCATTGTTGATAGAAATAAAAGGTTTATTGCTTGCTAATTTGCTGCCAATGAGCGGTCTGCGTAAGCTTGTCATAAATCGAAGCCGGTGGTAGCCATTAAAATTGCCTTTTTCGGGAATGCCCAATCCTGAAATAATCGTTTCGCGAAAGCGATAATCATAGCGAAAGCGATGGTTGAAACTGTAAGTAGCGTTGATAGGAAAAAGAAAATTTATTTGTCCCCAAGGACGGTGCTCATAGCGCACCAAATCTTGTGAAGCAGAGGTAGCCGTGGCCAGCCAAGCATATCCAAAAGTGCCCACTATTTTTTCGGTAAACATGTAAGATAGCCCGTGTCTATTGATCCAGAATGAGGTGGGAACATAGTGCACGTCGTTCCAAAGTGCCCACTTTTTATCGAGCCTGATGGAGGTCATATATCCACCCCATATCTGCTCTGAGGCCGTAATTGATTGCCCAGTAAGATTTAAGTGATACAGAAATAATCCAACAATAAATAGAGATTTCGTGCGTAAAATCATGGCGCAAAGTTATGGAAGCATTGCGTTTTTATCACTGATTAATCTCATGAATAACACATGAATTGCCGTATCATTGCATGATTAAATCACCTTGCATAAGTTTGTTACAAACCCATGTGGAATAAGATTGCAAAAATTATAATGCGAAATCCGGTAGCATTGCTCATTCTTTTGCTGCTTGCTACTTTATTTATGGGTTATAAAGCTCAAAGTGTAAAAGTTAGTTATCAGTTTTTGCGAATTCTACCTACCGACGACAGCACACTCATTGAGTATAAATGGTTTCAAAAAACCTTTGGCGAAGTAAGCAATACTTTGGTTTTGGCCATTGAAAGTGATGATATTTACCACAAAGAATTTTTGCAGCAATGGGATAGCCTGATGCTTGAAGTAGAAAGTATAGAGGGAGTAAGCAGGGTTTTTTCAGCCACCCAGTTACCCGAAATACTAAAAAATGACAGCCTCAAACGCTTTGAATGGATAGATGGTCGTAAAGCAGCAAAGCGAAAAGACTTGGCAACTTGGATGTCTGACCGCCCTTTTTATGATGGTATTTTCATTTCAGAAGATGAAAGCACATTGTTGAGCTTGATACAACTTGATAACGAAAAGCTTTATAACGAGCAAGTAATTGCGCTGCTAGGTGATATAAAAAGTAAATGTGACCATTTTGCAGTAAAGCACAACAACCCAGTTTTAATTTCAGGTATACCTTACATTCGTATGGGTAATACTGTTAAGCTGAAAAATGAGATTTATCTATTTATTGGTTTGGCATTATTGGTTACCTCTGTGATTTTACTTCTATTTCTCAAGAGCTTAAAAGCCATGTTTGTATCTATGTTTGTAGTGATTTTGGGTGTAGTGTGGTCTTTTGGTCTTATTGCTATTTTTGGTTTTGAAATCACAATTTTAAGTTCATTGATTCCTCCCTTGGTCATAGTAATTGGTGTGCCTAATTGTATATTTATGATTAATAAATATCACAATGAATTTAAAATACACAGAAACAAAGTATTGGCTCTGCAGCGAACTATCACCAAGATAGGAAACGCCACATTGCTTACCAATACTACCACAGCCCTGGGTTTTGCTACGTTCATTTTTACCAACAGTACTTTTCTCCATGAGTTTGGCGTGGTAGCTTCTATCAACATAATGGTTGTTTTTGTGCTATGTATTGTAATACTTCCGTCTCTTTATCTCTTTTTGCCCCCGCCTAGTAGCAAGCATTACAAGCATTTTGATAGGAAATGGTTAATTGCTCTTGTAGAACAACTTATTGTGATAGTAACTCAGAAACGTCCTCAGGTATACGTGTTTACAGGGCTAGTATTGGTGTTCTCGATCTGGGGAATGACGCGTATTGTAACCTCCGGAAGATTAACAGATGATCTGAGTCATAAAAACCAAGTGTATAAAGATATTAAGTTTTTGGAAGGAAAATTCAAAGGAGTGGAACCTCTCGAAATAGTGATTGATGCAGGTAAACCTCGTCAAATTCAAAAATTATCTACTCTCAAAAAAATAGAAAACCTACAAACGGCATTAATGGATTTTGATCATGTAAGTAGATCAATTTCAGTAGCTGATTTAGCAAAATACGCCAAACAAGCTTTTTACAACAATGATCCGGGTTTCTATCAAATGCCTAACAATCAAGAGCGTAATTTCATATTTAGCTATATACCCAAGGATGAAAAAAGTGGAAACTTACTCAAAGCTTTTGTAGATTCAACACAACAATTTGCTCGCATTACCCTACAAGTAGCAGATTTAGGTACTGAGGAAATGCAATTGCTACAAGACAGTATAAGAGCTGCGGTAAAAGAAGTTTTGGGCGATGACAGCGAACTTACTGCAAGCGTTACTGGTGCAAGTGTTGTATTCCTTAAGGGAACTCATTATTTAATAAACAACCTTGCCCAAAGTTTATCCTTGGCCATTGCGCTCATTGCACTTATTATGGCTTTTTTATTTCGATCATGGCGAATGGTTCTCATCTCTATGTTGCCCAATATCATTCCTTTGTTGTTTACTGCCGGCATGATGGGCTGGATAGGTATCCCAATCAAGCCAAGTACTATCCTTGTCTTTAGTATTGCATTTGGTATTTCGGTTGATGATACCATACATTTCCTAGCCAAATATCGTCAAGAGTTAAAGGCAAGTAATTGGAATATAGGAAAAAGTGTCAATAATGCCATTAGAGAAACGGGCGTAAGTATGTTTTATACTTCAGTGATACTTTTCTTTGGCTTTTCTATCTTTATAGGCTCCGGATTTGGTGGCACAGTGGCCTTAGGTATGTTGGTAGCCATGACCTTATTGGTGGCTATTATTACCAATTTGGTGTTACTACCAAGCATGCTTTTGAGTTTAGAAAAATTATTAACCAACGAAGAATTTGCAGAGCCTCCTCTTGAACTCATTGAAGATGAAGAGGGTACTCAAACTAAATAAGTTATTAACAATTAAAAATAATCATAAATGAAAGGAATTATACTCGCAGGTGGTTCTGGAACTAGGTTGCATCCACTTACTATAGCTGTAAGCAAACAGCTCATGCCGGTTTACGACAAACCTATGATTTATTATCCGCTTTCTACACTTTTGCTAGCAGGTATGCGCGATGTTTTGATCATTACCACACCACATGATGCGCCATTGTTTGAGAAATTATTAGGAGATGGTTCTCGTATTGGATGCAATTTTCAATACACGGTACAGCACGAACCCAATGGATTGGCTCAAGCTTTTGTTTTAGGTGAAGATTTTATTGGACAAGATTCCGCAGGTTTGGTGTTGGGCGACAATATCTTTTACGGAGTAGGCATGGGGAAATTGTTGGCAAATGCTACCAATCCTCATGGTGGAACTGTGTTTGCTTACCAGGTAAGTGATCCCGAACGCTATGGCGTGGTTCAGTTTGATGCTAGTATGAAGGCCATTTCTATTGAAGAAAAACCCGCTCAGCCCAAGTCGAGGTATGCAGTTCCTGGTTTGTATTTTTATGATAACGACGTAGTAGATATTGCAAAAAACCTAGAACCTTCACCTCGGGGAGAGTACGAAATTACAGATGTAAATAAGATCTATTTGGAGCGAAATAAGCTTCATGTACAGGTTTTAGACAGAGGTACAGCTTGGCTGGATACGGGTACTTTTGCTTCGCTAATGCAAGCAGGCCAATTTGTACAAGTGATTGAAGAGCGTCAAGGTTTAAAAATAGGTTGTATTGAGGAGGTTGCCTGGCGCAAGGGGTACATCAACGATGAGGAATTAGAACGCGCTGCGGCACCTTTAGTAAAAAGCGGATATGGTCAATATTTAAGAGATTTACTGCGCAATAAATAATCATTTACACAAATCGCATACTCCATATACCATAAGGCTAATATGTTCTTTATCATAGCCTTGTGGTAGTTGTATTTTTGGCAAATCAATTTCGTTGAGGCAAATAACTCGGCTGCATTTTTTGCAATTGAAATGTGGATGAAGATGCTCTTCTTTATGGCCCTCTTTGAGTTTGAGTGCGTAGTAAATCTCGCCTTCGCGATCGGCAATTTTTTCTAATACTCCAGCCTCCTCCATTTGCTTGAGGGTGCGATACAGAGTTACTCGGTGTCCAAGAAACTTCGGATGCTCGTGGAGCTCACGTTGTGTAATAGCTGAATCTTTCGCAATAACCAATTCTAGAACCGTAACCCTTGATTCTGTGATTCTAAGTTGGTTGTTTTTTAATATTTCTAAAGCCTTTAACATATATTATTTGCAACATTGTTGCACTAATTAAAACTCTACATCTATATTTGCATCATTGTTGCAATTAATAAATCTATACAATGAGAAACACAAATGTATTCATGATGTCGCTTTTAGCGGGTACTTTATTTTTAGGTGCCTGTAGTAAAGAGGACGACAAAGACACAACCCCGCCTGTAATCAATTGGGTAAAACCCATCAATGCATCCTATGCTGTGGGCGATACAGTTTTTATCCATGTAAGTATTTCTGATGATGTAGAGATGCACCATGTAGATGTGCACATTTATAAAAAGCCAACGATGGAGGAGGCTTTTCATTTAGATCGTCACTCACATTCAAATCCTGTGAATATCGAAACTTATTACGTAATTCCAGCAGGTGGTGAGGGTGAGTATGAAATAGAAATTCACGCAGAAGATGATGCTAAAAACGAGTCAGAATCCAAAAGAGATTTTACTGTGAATTCTTAAAAATAGAATAAAGTGGTTAGGTCACCCCAATGCAAGTTTTAGGCTTGTGTTGGGGCTTTTTTTTAAAATACCACAGCAATATCAAAACCAATGCGCATCAAAAAACTTCGATAAGCAGGCATTCTTGTTCTTTCAGATATGGCAGATTCAAAACCACTATAACTTTCAAAAATACGTGAAAATAAACTCGAGTCGAACGACATATTGAAATGAGTGCCAAAAGTGATGTATCGATTCAATGGATATTGGATACCACCACCAAAATTCAAGAGTAATAAATTGCGATTAGAAAGGTCAACAATGGTGTATGTCTCTATTATTTCTGATAAAGGCAAGGTCAAAAGAACTTCGCCTTGTGTATTTTCGATACCCCTTATCAATTCAAACCTTGGATCACCTATAAGCCTTGAGTTAACTATACCTGCACCAAAAGAGATATAGCTGGAAAGCGGTGCTAGTCCTTCGGTATATTTTCTGACATCTAAGTATATAGCAGTATTGCTTACATTAAGCTCATCCACAGATTTGATTTCTCGAGCATAAATTCCCTGATTATTTACACTAGATATGCTGCTAGACCCTATGGATGACGCATTCCCTCTATGATTCATAAAATTTAAAGCCAATGAGTATGAGTTTGCAATAACTCTTTCATAACTTATATGCAATGGAAAAGTTACAAATTGAGGTTCATCAAGATCGTACTCACTCACGCCTAATATTTCGGCCCATTTAAAATTGATACTGGGAGAAAAGTGGATGATGTTTTTTTTGCCATAATGACCACTTTGTCCGTACATAAAAAAACTGCCTAGCACGAGTGCAAATGCGAAAGAAATTTTCATTATTTTAGTCTTTAATTTTTTCATCTGTAGGTGTAGATGCTTTTTGAACTATTTGATTGAGGTTGTTCCAAACTATTGAATCGTAGTTTTTTAGTTTTGATATTTTGATATCGCCTAATATCATCTGTCCGGTTTCTATATCGAAAATAAAAGAATAATACAATGTTTCGTGCGGAACACTTAAAAATTTATACAATACATAAGGGATGGTAACAATGTATATCATACTTTGTATTCTACTAATAATTTTGTTGGCATCAACTGAGTTGGATGAAAATGTGCCTGTGTATAATATATATCTGGTGTTGTATTTCTTAGAAATTTCCTTTACTCTATCGCTGTTAGAAACATATGCATCTACTTTGCCATGAAAAAAACGCTCTGAAATATATTGTTGAAGTACAGCCATATCATTAAATTTATCAGCATCCTCTTCCTCAAATTGTGAAGGATGCAATATTTCTATCTCTACTTCATTTTTTTCACAAACTTCGGCAAGCGATTTGTTCAATTTTGCCTGACCTTTTTCGGTACTTGTAAAATCTACTTGGTCTTTGGATGTGGTGCGAGCATAGGTGTAATTGGGCGTTACTACAATCAGCTTTTGTATGCCTAATCCCATCCCGTTGTTAGCGGTAAAATAGTTAGTAAATTCAGTAGATTGAGAAGCTTTGTTCGCGTTTTTCCTTGTTTTTATTTCGGTGCTTTTCTTTTCATAATTTTGTAATGCCTTTTTCCATACATTTTCAAAAGGTTTTTCATTTAAATAGGGGGCAAATGCGACTTTATAATAGAGTTTTTCTTGTTTTTCTTTGCTTTTCGATTTCTGCTTTTTTAGCCTTTCTATTTTACTCAAGTTTTCATCTTCTTCAACCTCTTCTTCCTCTTTTTCAATTTCGTTGAAGTACGTGTCAAAATCTACCTCATCGGTAAGCACATCGTCTTCTGTTATTTTGAAGTTTTCTACAAACGAAAAGATGGTTTTTTCAAAGAGCTCTTTTAATTCCTCATTATTGGGAAATAATTTGTGTGCTTCGTAGCAGTAAACTACTGCCAGTGCGCCTATATCTTTTGAGTTGTTGTCACGTGCAAATGTGGTTATGCTGAGCATATTGCCTTCTACTTTTTTCTTGCTGCCTACTACTTTTGAGGTTTGTTTAGACGATAAGTATTCCATCAACCCACTTAATGCTATGGCTGTATTTAAGGTCAGATATTCATCATTCGG